>JANOTM010000191.1:0-31717 GCA_031416355.1 Gammaproteobacteria bacterium | reverse complement strand
ATAATGACGCATAGCCGTCGCAGTAGCAGACGTAGGGTGGGCATCGCCCACCACACAGTGCTGCGGCCGGCATACGCTGGTGGGCGATGCCCACCCTACACTGGAAACTCTCGGTACATTTAAGCTTAAGGGAACCTCTAAAAATCGCCATCCAGGCGATTTTTAGAGGTTCCCTTTAAGTTACGATACCGGCTCCATAAACAGTTACGCCAACTTCCCGTGGCACTGTTTGTATTTCTTGCCCGAACCGCACGGGCACGGATCGTTGCGACCTATTTTGGGCTGATTACGGACCATGGGCTGGGTACCGGCCTCGGACTGTTCTTCGGGTGTCACGCCCGGATGTTCGTATTGCATTTTCTGCGCGGGCCGCTGTGATTCCAGGGCTGCCACGTCCTCGGGTGCGCGTATCTGGACGCGCGTGACTATGCCTATCACTTCGCGCTTGATGCGATCGAGCAAATCGGAAAACAGCTGGAACGCCTCGCGTTTGAATTCCTCTTTCGGGTTCTTCTGCGCATAGCCGCGCAGATGTATGCCCTGCCGCAGATGGTCCATGGCGGCCAGGTGATCTTTCCACTGGGCGTCCAGAACCTGCAGCATGATTGCTTTTTCAAAGTGGCGCATCACTTGCGGGCCCACGGCGATGTTCTTCTCCGCGTGCGCCTTATCGAAGTCCTGGAGGATGCGGGCGCGCAGCTTTTCCTCATCCAACGAGGAATCCTCCGTCAACCAGCGCCGCACCGGTAACTCCAGCCCGAACTCGCGCTGTATATTTTCTTCAAGCTCGGGGATGTTCCATTGCTCTTCCATGCTGCCGGGTGGGACGTTGTGGTTGATTACCTCGTTGACGACGTCGGCCCTGATCAGCACGATGCTCTCGGAAATGTCTTCGACTTCCATTAAGTTGTTGCGTTGCTCGTAGATGACCTTGCGCTGATCGTTGGCCACGTCGTCATACTCGAGCAATTGCTTGCGGATATCGAAATTGCGTCCTTCGACCTTGCGCTGGGCGTTCTCGATGGCGCGCGTCACCCACGGGTGCTCGATCGCCTCGCCATCTTGCATGCCCAGCTTCTGCATCAGGCCGGATACCCGCTCCGATCCGAAGATGCGCAGCAGGCTGTCCTCGAGCGAAAGATAAAAACGCGTCGAACCCGGATCGCCCTGGCGCCCAGAACGGCCGCGCAGCTGATTATCGATGCGCCGCGACTCGTGGCGCTCGGTGCCGATGACGTGCAGGCCGCCAGCGGCGATCACCTGATCATGGCGTTGATGCCAGTCGGCGCGGATTTTTTCTTCCTGCTTGCCGTCGGCGCCGGCCAGTTCCATTTCCAGATTGCCGCCGAGCACGATGTCGGTGCCGCGGCCGGCCATGTTGGTCGCAATGGTCACCGCGCCCGGCCGCCCTGCTTGGGCCACGATCTGGGCCTCGCGCTCGTGCTGCTTGGCATTGAGAACCTCATGGGCGATGCCTTCTTTCTTCAATAGCTTGGCCAGGTGCTCGGAACTCTCAATGGACACGGTGCCCACGAGTACCGGCTGGCCGCGGCGATGACAGTCCTGGATATCGGTAATAATCGCCGCGTGCTTCTCGCTGGAAGTGCGATACACCTGATCACCCAGGTCTTTACGTACCATGGGGCGGTGCGTGGGTATGACCACGACTTCGAGATTGTAGATCTGCTGGAACTCGAATGCCTCGGTGTCGGCGGTACCGGTCATACCGGAGAGTTTGTTATACAGACGAAAATAATTCTGAAAGGTGATGGACGCGAGGGTCTGGTTTTCGTTCTGTATCTTTACTCCTTCCTTGGCCTCGATCGCTTGATGCAGGCCATCCGACCAGCGCCGCCCGGTCATCATGCGGCCGGTAAACTCGTCGATGATAATGACCTCGTTGTCGCGCACGATGTAATCCACTTCGGATTTAAACAAGGCATGGGCGCGCAGAGCCGCATTCAAGTGATGCAGCAGGCCGATATTCGCAACGTCATACAGGTTGCTCCCGTGTTCCAGCAAGCCGGCATTGGCCAGCAGTTTCTCCGCGTGCTCATGGCCGGCTTCCGTCAGGTGCACTTGCCGGCTCTTTTCATCCAGGCTGTAATCGCCCGGGCCGTCTTCGGCCTCCTGGCGTGTGAGCTTGGGTATGATGACGTTGATCTTGTAATAGAGGTCGGTGCTATCTTCGGTCGGCCCGGAAATAATCAGCGGTGTGCGCGCCTCGTCGATGAGGATAGAATCGACTTCGTCCACAATGGCGAAATTCAATCCGCGCTGTACCCGCTCTTCCGCGCGAAACGCCATGTTGTCGCGCAGATAGTCGAAGCCATATTCGTTGTTGGTACCGTAGGTGATGTCCGCCGCGTAGGCGGCGCGCTTGGTGGCGCCGTCCTGTCCCGACACCACCACCCCTACGGTTAATCCGAGAAACCGGTATAGTCTGCCCATCCACTCGGCATCGCGCCGCGCCAGGTAGTCGTTGACCGTGACCACGTGCACGCCCTTGCCGGGCAGCGCATTTAAATACGCCGCCAGGGTGGCGACCAGGGTCTTGCCTTCGCCGGTGCGCATTTCGGCGATTTTGCCGTCGTCCAGCACCATGCCGCCGATCATTTGCACGTCGAAGTGGCGCATGCCGAGGCAACGTTTCGATGCCTCGCGTACAACGGCAAACGCCTCCGGCAGCACCGCATCCAGCGACTCACCCTTATCTAGACGCGCCCTGAATTCCGCGGTTTTAGCACCGAGCTCGGTATCCGACAGCCTGGCAATGTCCGCTTCCAACGCGCTGATGCGCGTAACATCGCGCGCCATCTGCTTGATGAGGCGGTTATTGCGACTTCCAAAGAGTTTGCTCAACACATTAACGACCATGGACAATTCCCGGTGCCCCAAAGGGCAATCAAAAACGGGATTATGGCGGAAAACCGCGGAGACTTAAATACAAACAGCCGACATCGGGGATATAGCAGGAATGAAACAGATTAACGGCTTATTGCGCCGCCCTGAGATAGGACTGGGGATTCACCGCGTGACCCTCACGCAGGACCTCAAAATGCAAATGTGGACCGGTAGAGCGGCCGCTGGAACCCACCAGGGCGATACCCTGGCCTTTCTGTACACGATCGCCCACCTTGACCAGCACCGCATTGGCATGAGCGTAACGCGTGGAAATACCGTTACCATGGTTGATTTCAACCACCAGACCATAACCATCTTTCAGGCCGGCATGGCTAACTACACCGCCGCCCATGGCTTTAATACTGGAACCCAGACGACTGGCGATATCCACGCCTTCATGGTACGCCTTGCGGCCGCTGAAGGGGTCGGAACGCAAGCCAAACCCAGACGATATCCAGCCACCCTCTGTAGGCCAGCCTCCGGGAGATACCGCCGCCTGGAGCTGCCGGTCCATGAGCAAGTTTTCCATGACACCCAGCGTTTCGACCTTCCTGTCCATGTTCGCCGCCAGGCCCTCTATGGATTTCATGAAATCCAGGACCGACGGGTTCGCAATGGCCGCGGAACTTTCCGGCCCGCCCATGGCGGGCTCTTCCGAAAAATCGAATTCACGCTTGTCTAGGCCGGCCATCTGGGTAAGACGTTGGCCGAGTGCATTGATGCGCAACATCTGCGCCTGCATATAGCCCAGGCGCTGCGCCAGGGCGTTGAGATGGATTTCGGCATTCCGGCGCACGTTCTCGATTTCCTGGCGTTGCGCCGCCAATAGCCGGTCGTGTTGCTGCACGGACTCAGGCCCGCGCGCGTTGGTGTCGGTGGATAACAGCGTCTGGATTTTGTAGGCGACCGTACCCATAATCAGGGGCAGAATCAACAACAAAACAATGGCCAGGACCACCACGTGCTGATGGCTAAAGCTGATATTCTCCCCGCTGCCGTGATTTTTTGGTATCAGTATGATGTTCATATCACTTTTCTTGATGTTAGTGGGCCTATGTGTGGTCTCGGCCAAACTCAGATTGCCGGCACGGTACGCATAAACGAAATAGCGGCTTTGTCCGTTTCGGAATAGGAAACCAGCTCCCAGGCGTCTTCATCGGCCTTGAGCGCGCGCAATAGGCGATTATTCAAGGCATGCCCCGATTTATAGGCACTGAAGGCGCCAATCAGGGGGTGGCCCAATAGATACAAATCGCCGATAGCATCCAGCACCTTGTGCTTCACAAACTCATCCTCATAACGCAGGCCGTCATCGTTAAGAACACGGAAGCCGTCCATGACGATGGCATTATCCAAACCACCGCCGCGCGCCAGGCCCGCTTGACGCAAGGCCTCGAGGTCGCGCATAAAACCGAAGGTACGGGCACGACTGACTTCCTTGACGAACGAGGTGGTGGAAAAATCCACGCTGGCCACCTGGGTAGAATTGCGGAAGGTGGGATGATCGAAATCGATGGAGAATGACACTTTAAAACCGTCCCATGGCTCGAAACACACCCATTTATCGCCGTCTTCGATGCGAATTTCCTTCTTGATGCGCATAAAGCGCTTGGGCGCTTGCTGCTCTTCGATACCCGCGGATTGAATCAAAAATACGAATGGACCGGCGCTGCCGTCCATAATAGGTACTTCGGGCGCGGTCACGTCCACATAGGCATTATCGATGCCTAGACCGGCAAAGGCTGACATAAGATGTTCCACCGTGGAAATCTTGACGCCATTATTCTCCAGAGTGGTAGAAAGACGCGTATCGGTGACGTTTTCGGGGCGGGCACGCACCTCCACCGGTTCCGGTAGATCGATGCGGCGAAAGATGATACCGTTATCCACGGGTGCTGGGCGCAGGGTAAGGTACACCTTTTCCCCGGTGTGCAGGCCGACGCCGGTGGCACGGATAATATTCTTTAAAGTACGTTGTTTGATCATGCCGTCGCTGGTCACAATTTGCATTATTGATACACATCATTCCAAGAAACCAGATAACTACACCGGTCATAAATACTCCCGGGAATTTTTATCCCCTGGGAAAATGGGCGTGAAAATCCCCACCGTCATAGCTGCGCGGCTCTGACCTGCAGATCCGGCTTCATGTAAAACTACATACAGTTACCTATTCATTTAAAGGTATATGTTCAGTTATGTCCAGTAAACCGAGGCATAAAATTGACTTCTATGCCGGGGTGGCCGACAAACGGCCAGGTAGCCGGGCCACCACCCAATTGGTTGAACTAAATTAACCCAATCCGCGGCTAATCCGCCTGTTTGCGCAAAAACGCTGGAATATCAAGGTATTCCATACCGGATTCCATCGGCGCCAGGCGCGATTCCTCATTACGCCGGTTACGGATGACCGTAGGGGTATCCAACTGTTCGTAATCCATGGTGCCGGTACCGGTTCTTACTACCTTATAAGGTTGTTGGCGCTTCTGGCCCAGACCCAGGCCGGTGGCCACCACCGTGACCCGCAATGCATCCTGCATGGTCTGATCGATGACCGTACCTATTACTACAGTGGCGTCGTCGGCGGCGAATTCCTTGATCGTGTTTCCGACCTCTTCGAATTCCCCTATGGACAAACTCTCACTGGCCGTGACGTTCACCAAGATGCCGCGTGCGCCGGCAATATTGATGTCCTCCAATAATGGACTCGATACCGCCGCGTGCGCGGCCTCGGCGGCGCGATGGTCGCCCCTGGCAGTGGCCGATCCGATCATGGCCAACCCCATTTCCGACATAACGGTGCGCACGTCCGCGAAGTCCACGTTGATTAGGCCGGGCCGAGTAATGAGCTCGGCAATGCCTTGCACCGCGCCTTGCAGTACTTCGTTGGCCTTGCCGAAGGCGTCCAGCAGACTGGCGCCCTTGCCCACCACGCTCAGAAGTTTTTCATTCGGGATAGTGATTATGGAATCCACGAACTCGGATAACTCTTTGATGCCCTGGTCGGCGATCGCCATGCGTTTCTTGCCTTCGAAGGGAAACGGCTTGGTGATGACCGCCACCGTGAGTATATCCAGGTCGCGCGCCACTTGTGCCACCACCGGCGCCGCCCCGGTGCCGGTACCCCCGCCCATGCCGGCGGTGATGAAGACCATGTCCGCACCGCGTAGTACTTCCGCAATGCGTTCCCTGTCCTCGACCGCGGCCTGACGGCCTATGCCCGGATCCGCACCGGCGCCCAAACCCTTGGTAAGATTGGTGCCTAATTGCAATATCGTGCGTGCATTGGATTTCTTCAGTGCCTGGGAATCGGTATTGGCGACAATAAACTCCACGCCTTCGAGACTCGCCGACACCATATGGTCGACGGCATTGCCACCGCCACCGCCGACACCGATTACTTTAATTACGGCCTGCTGGCCGTAGGTATCCATTAATTCAAACATTGCGCTACCTCCTGTGTGGTTGCATCAATAGGATTAAAAAATTCACTCATCAAAAATTCCCCTGGAACCAACTTTTCATTTTGCCCAATACACCCTTGATACCGACCTGGGACGGGCGCGTATGCATACTGTAATTCCTGCCGCGGCGGGTGCGCGCGCCGTATAACACCAATCCAACACCGGTGGCATAAATCGGGTTATGCACCACGCCGCTCAGGCCCCCCACATATTGGGGTATGCCTATGCGCACCGGCATGTGAAACACCTCCTCCGCAAGCTCGGCCATGCCTTCCATCTTCGAACAACCGCCAGTGAGCACCAGGCCAGAGCCGATAAGGTCCTCGAAACCACTGCGCCGCAGATCGGCGAGGATCAAACCGAATAGTTCCTCGATACGCGGCTCCACCACTTCCGCCAGGGTCTGGCGCGCCAGCTTGCGCGGCGGGCGTTCGCCCACGCCCGGCACCTCGATAGTCTCGTTGGCCTTGGCGAGCTGGGTGAGTGCGCACGCGTATTTTTTCTTGATCTCTTCGGCGAACTGGGTTGGGGTACGCAAGGCCACGGCGATGTCGTTGGTGACCTGATCGCCGGCAATGGGAATCACGGCGGTATGGCGGATGGCGCCCTCGGTGAATACCGAGATATCGGTGGTGCCGCCGCCGATGTCCACTAGGCATACGCCCAGCTCTTTCTCGTCCTCGGTGAGCACCGACATACTGGAGGCAAGCTGCTCGAGAATAATGTCGTCCACTTCCAGCCCGCAGCGACGCACACATTTAATGATGTTCTGCGCGGCGCTCACCGCGCCGGTGACGATATGCACCTTGGCCTCCAGACGCACACCGCACATACCTATGGGTTCGCGTACTCCTTCCTGCTTATCAATAATAAATTCCTGCGGCAGGATATGCAGGACCTTTTGGTCCGCGGGAATAGCCAGGGCGCGTGCCGCTTCGATGACCCGTTCCAAGTCGCTGGGGCCGACTTCTTTATCCTTGATGGCAACGATACCGTGGGAATTAAAACTATTGATATGACTGCCGGCGATGCCGGCGAACACCGAGTGTATTTGGCAGCCGGCCATTAATTCAGCTTCTTCCACCGCGCGCTGTATCGATTGCACCGTGGACTCGATATTCACTACTACACCCTTCTTCATACCGCGTGACGGATGATGGCCAACGCCGATCACTTCCACTTCGCCCGTGGCTGTCACCTCGCCGACGATGGCCAATACCTTGGAGGTGCCGATATCCAGTCCCACGATCAAGCCTTCATCACCTTTTTTGGACATGTATCACCTCTTGTTGCATACGTTAACCTTGCCCTAGCGCGGGCGTTACAGCATGGGCATTCACATCCAGCCATTGCACCGCAAAACCATTGGTGTAACGCAAATCCACCTGCTTGATGCGCGCGCTGTGGGGCGCAAGGGCGCTGGGGTAGAGGCGCGCGAAACGCGCCACCTTTTCCTCCGGCTCCTCGCGGTCCAGCACCAGCGCGATATTGTTATCCAGCACAATCTGCCAGGTGCGCCGCGCCGTTAGTCGCAGGCTTGCAATACGTAAACCAGCGCCGGACAAAATCCCGGTCAAGCGCGTGTAATGCGCGAGTAATTCGGCGTGCGTGCCGTCGGGCCCGTCGAACTGCGGCAGACCGTCTATGCCTGCTCTTCCGCGCAGATCCACACGTTCACCCGCGGCATTCACCCAGGCGGCATCGCCCCAACGGGCGACCAGTACCTGTTCGGTAAAGCGCACATGGACTCCATCGGGCCATCGGCGCCGTACCGATGCACGATGTACCCAGGGTACGGATTCAGCACGCAGCTTGATCGCATCCAGATCGAGCAGATAGAAATTTCCACTCACCAAGGGCACCAGGGCATGGGCCAATTGCTGTTGCTCGACGTGCTTAAACTCCCCTTCGAAACTCACGCTGCGTACCGGAAACGTTTGCGGACGTAATAAATAATCCAGGCTCATGAGGCCGGTGATCAATATACTCACCAGCAATAGGCTTGCCGCCACGGCACGCGGCGATACGCCTCGAGATAGGCGCGCGACGAAAGTGGTGGCCTCAGTGGGCACTGCCGGCTCTCATGGTGCTGGTCTCCAGTATGCGCAGTACCAGTTCGTCAAAGCTCAGTCCGGCGTGCTTTGCCGCCATGGGTACCAGACTATGGTCGGTCATGCCGGGCACCGTGTTGACCTCCAGTACGTAGGGAGAACCTAGCCGGTCGAGCATGAAATCCACCCGGCCCCAGCCGGAACAACCAACGGAATCGAATGCCTGGCGCGCGATTTTTTGGATCTTGCGCTCCTGTTCCGCATCCAAACCCGATGGGCAGAGGTAGCGCGTGCTGTCGAGCAGATATTTGGCTTCGTAGTCGTAGAATGCCCGCGGTGTTTCCAGCCGTATGAGGGGCAGCTCGGTATCGCCCAGCAGGCCCGCGGTCAGCTCCTGCCCGACGATGCAGCGCTCGATCAACACCGTACTGTCGAATTGCGCGGCGTGCTCGCAGGCGCGGCGCAGCTCTTCCAGTGTAGTGGCCTTGCCTATGCCTATACTCGAGCCTTCGTGCGCGGGTTTGACGAACAACGGAAATCCAAGCCGCGCCGCCATGGCCTCGAGTTGTTTGTTCCCGGTGTACGCCGCGTAATCCGGCGTGGGTATACCGCAGCCGGCCCATAACAGTTTGCAGCGCAGCTTGTCCATGCCTAAGGCCGAGCCGAGCACGCCGCTGCCGGTATAGGGGATGCCCAGGACTTCAAGCGCGCCCTGAATGACACCGTCCTCGCCCCAGCGTCCGTGCAGGGCGATGAACGCTCGATCATATCGCCCACGTTCTAAAATCTGCATGACATCTTTGCCGGCATCGATGCCGTGCGCATCCACGCCGCGTTTCTGCAAGGCGGCCAGCACCGCGCTGCCGCTCTTGAGCGACACCTCGCGCTCCGCCGAAAGGCCACCCATGAGCACCGCCACTTTTCCGTAGGCCTGGCCGTTCATTGCGTTTCTCCGATGACCCGCACCTCGGGTATGAGTTGCACGCCGTACATTTGGAATACGCGCGTGCGTATTTTCTCTATCAGACACTCGATCTGCGCTGCCGTGGCACCGCCCTGGTTCACGATGAAATTCGCATGCAGCGTAGACACACAGGCCTGTCCTTCGCACACGCCCTTGAGGCCACTGGCCTCAATCAGACGTGCGGCGTGATCTCCCGGCGGGTTGCGAAACACCGAACCGGCGTTGGGCAACTGCGTGGGCTGGGTGGCGCCGCGCTGCGCCAGCAGGGATTTAACGCGTGCCTTGCCACTACCAGCGGCATCGGTGCCCAAACCAAAATGCCCGGCCACAAACCACTCACCCGGGGGTCCTTGTACACTGCGATAGCCAATTTCAAAATCCGCCGGTGCACGCATGCGGATAGCGCCATGGCGATCCATGGTCTCCACCGCCGTCACGATGGGCCAGGTCTCGCCACCGAAGGCGCCGGCGTTCATGGCGAGTGCACCGCCCACGGTGCCGGGTATGCCGGCAAGAAACTCGGCGCCGGTAAGCCCGTGCTGTATGCAAAAGCGCGCGAGCTTGGCGCAGGCGACGCCGGCCTCGGCGCGTACGCTGTAATCACTCACCAAAGACAGAGCCTTGAGCCGGCCGCTCAGCATAATCACGCTGCCGCGCACGCCGCCGTCACGCACCAAAAGGTTGCTGCCCAGGCCCATCCAGTAAAGCGGTTCGTCGGGCGGTAGCTGCTTGAGATACTGGGCAAGATCTTCCAAGTCGGCGGGCGCATAAAAATGATCGGCCGGACCGCCGACACGCCAGCTGGTGTGGTGCGCCAGCGGCTCATGCACAGACAAGCTTCCGCGCAGCGTATTCATAGTGCGTGCCGCCGCCATCAATGTCCGTCTCCCAAGGAGTGCGCCAAGTTGGCCGCGACTTGGCCGATGTTTCCCGCGCCCAAGGTCAGCAACAAATCATTCGGCTTGAGAATGTCCTTGAGTCGCAACGGCAGGTCCTCCACCTTTTCCACGAAAATGGGCTGGGCGCCGCGCGCGCGTATGGACCGGCACAGCGCGCGCCCGTCGGCGCCGGCGATGGGCGCCTCGCCCGCGGCGTATACCTCGGTAATCACCACGAGATCCAAATCGCCGAGCACCGTGCAGAAGTCATCGAATAAATCGCGCGTGCGCGTATACCGGTGCGGTTGGAACGCCACCACCAACCGCCGTTGCGGCCAACCGGCACGCGCCGCCTCTATGGTTACCGCCAGTTCACGTGGGTGATGGCCGTAATCATCCACCAGCAATACGTCGCCACCTTTGATCGCCACCTTACCGTTCATTTGGAAACGCCGACCTATGCCGCCGAAATTCGCCAAGCCCTCCTGGATCGCACCCTGGGGCACGTGCAGTTCATGCGCCACGGCGATGGCGGCCAGGGCGTTCAGTACATTGTGCTGGCCGGGATGGTTGAGGGTGATGGGCACGCCGATGTCGCTACCGGGAAGCTGCACCGTGAAACGCATTTGCAATCCATCCTGGGTAATATCGGTGGCGCGCACCTGCGCATCCGCGCTCACGCCGTAAGTGCGCACCGGTTTGTGCACCTGGGGGATAATCTCGCGCACCACCGGATCGTCTATGCACAACACCGCCAATCCATAAAACGGCAGGTTGTGCAGAAATTCCACGAACGCTTGCTGCAAGCGCGAAAAATCACCACCATAAGTATCCATATGGTCGGCATCGATATTGGTGACGATCGCCATATACGGCTGCAGATGCAGGAACGAGGCGTCGCTTTCATCGGCCTCGGCCACCAAGTAGTCGCCCCGCCCAAGGCGTGCATTCGCCCCCGCGCTATTGAGGCGGCCACCGATCACAAATGTAGGGTCCAGACCACCCTGGGCCAGCACGCTCGCCACCAGACTGGTGGTGGTGGTCTTGCCGTGGGTGCCGGCGATGGCGATACCGTGTTGCAGGCGCATGAGCTCACCCAGCATTTCGGCGCGCGGGATCACCGGAATTTTCGCGGCGCGCGCCGCTGCAACCTCCGGATTAGACTCTTTGACGGCGGACGAAATCACCACTACATCCGCGTGCTGTACCAGCGCCGCATCGTGACCGATATGCACTTGTGCGCCCATGTCACGCAGGCGCCGAGTGTTGGGGCTCTCGACGCTGTCTGAACCGGACACGTCGAATTTAAGATTCGCCAATACCTCGGCAATACCGCTCATGCCGGCGCCGCCGATGCCGACAAAATGCACGCGCTTAACCCAGTTATGCATGTGCCGCCTCCAGGCATAGCCGCGCGACGGTATCGGTGGCATCGGGGGCCGCACACGCACGCGCCTGCATCGCCATCTTCAGCAACATCTCGCGATTGGACGCGAAGCTCTGCAAAACCTCCGCCAGATACGCCGCAGTGAAGTCGTGTTGCGGTATTACAATGGCGGCATCACGCGCCGATAAGAAACGCGCGTTCGCCGTTTGGTGGTCGTCCACCGCATGCGGATACGGCACCAGTACCGAGGCCACCCCGGCGGCGGATAATTCGGCTATGGTCATGGCGCCGGCGCGGCATATCACCACGTCCGCCCAATGGTAGGCGGCGGCCATGTCGTCGATAAATTCTGCAACGATGGTGGTCACCAGACCCTTGTCGTACGCGCGCTCGGTGGCCTCGCGCTTATTTCTCCCGGTTTGATGCCATATCTCGGGACGCAGCTCGGTGGGCATGGCACGCACCGCATGCGGCAAGATGTAGTTGAATATCTCGGCCCCGAGACTGCCACCCACCACCAGCACGCGCAAACGCCCGCTGCGTTTGGCCATGCGTTCCTGCGGCAAGGGCAGGGATAAAATTTCCCGACGCACCGGATTGCCCACATGACGCACCCCGGGCAGCGCGCCGAATGCCTCGGGGAAACCACACATCACCACGTCTGCGATATAAGAGAGCCAGCGGTTGGTCAGGCCGGCGATGGCGTTTTGTTCGTGGATCAATAGCGGCCGCCGCAGCAAGCGCGCCATCACCGCCCCCGGACCGGAAACAAATCCGCCCATGGCAAGCACCACGTGCGGACGCCGGTGGCGTAATACACGCCACGACTGGAACATGGCCACCAGCAAGCGCGCCGGCATTAGCAACCAGCCCAGCACGCCGGTGCGGCGCACGCCGCGTATGGATATCCACTCCATGGCGTAACCCGCCGCCGGCACCACACGCGCCTCCAATCCGCGGCGCGTGCCTAGCCACGTTATTTCCGCACCCTGGGCGCGCAAGCGATCCGCCACCGCCAGGGCCGGGAACACATGTCCGCCGGTGCCGCCCGCCATGATCAATACCTTGGTCGCGACCATAGTCATAACTGGCCTATACGCTGCGCGCGCACTGCACGATCCACCATGAACAGCAGGCCCACGGCGATGCAGCTGACCAGCATGCTGCTGCCGCCGTAACTCACGAATGGCAGCGTCAGGCCCTTGGTGGGCAACGCGCCCATGTTGACACCCATATTGATAATTGCCTGTATCCCAAGCAGCAGTCCTATACCCTGGGCCAGACGCGCCGCGTACACCTGGCCAGCGATCTCGGCGCGCTGCGCAATGGCAAAGGCACGCCATATGACCACGGCAAAAATCGCGATCACACTGAGTACACCCACTAGGCCCAGCTCCTCGGCCAACACCGAGAACAGAAAATCCGTGTGTGCCGCCGGCAGATAAAATAATTTCTGTATACTCCCGCCCAGGCCCACGCCCAGCCATTCCCCGCGTCCGAAGGCAATCAGCGCCTGGGTAAGCTGAAACCCGCTATTGAACGGATCCGACCATGGATCCAGGAATCCGGTTACGCGCGCCAAACGATAGGGGGCGAACACCGTGAGCACCACCATGCCGCCGAGACCCGCACCTACCACCACCATGAAATGCCAGAAGCGCACGCCCGCCAGAAACAACATGGCCAGCACGGTAAAAGAAATCACCACCACCGAACCGAGGTCCGGCTCTTGCAACAACAGCATGCCGATGACCGCCAGCACGATACTGAGCATGAGTATACCTTGGGTGAAAAAACGCAGCTCATCCTGTTTGCGCACCAGATAACCCGCCACGTACACCACCATGAATATCTTCACCAGCTCCGACGGCTGCACATTCACCACGCCTAGGGATAACCAGCGCGAACTGCCGTTGACGCGCACGCCCAAACCCGGTACCAACACCACCACTAGCAAAGCGATACCCAGTAACAAGAGATAGGGGCCCGCTGCTTCCCACAGGCGCACGCGGGTACGCATGACAATGGCCATGCACGCCAGCCCCAGCACCACACTGACGGCATGGCGTATTAAATAATGCAGGCTGTTGCCGGTAGCGCGCTCGGCCATGGAGATCGATGCGGAATACACCATCACCATACCCAGCAACAGCAATAGACCGACACTGGCCATCAACCATCCATCCCACTTGGCCTGGGCGCGGCCGGCCATGCGCACGGTACCATGGGCAAACACCGCTTCGTTCATGCCAACACCTCGTTGACCGCCGCGGCAAAGACTTGGCCGCGATGCTCGTAGTTGCGATACATGTCGAAACTCGCACATGCCGGCGACAGCAGCACGATGTCGCCGGCGTGCGCCAGCTGCCTTGCTGCCATCACCGCCTGCGTCATATCGGCGGCGTGCACCACGACCACCTGATCCGCGAGCGCCGCCTCGATAAGGGGCGCATCGCGCCCTATGAGAACCACGGCGCGCGCATGCTGCTGCACTGGGATGCGCAAGGGTCTGAAGTCCGCGCCTTTACCATCGCCACCAGCAATCAACACCACCGGACTGTCCATGCCGTTCAGCGCGGCGACGGTGGCACCTACATTGGTCCCCTTGGAATCGTTGATCCAGCGGATACCGTCGCGCTCTGCCACCAGTTCGGTGCGATGGTCCAAGCCTTTGAAATTTGCTATGGCACGGCGCATGGCATCGAACGGCACGCCAGCGGCGCCCGCCAGGGCCATGGCGGCCAGGGCATTGGCCAGATTATGCCGGCCGGGTAGCAACACCTCGGCGCACGGCATGAGGGCGCGGCTGCCGCACGCCAGCCAGTCTTCTCCTCCCAGGGATAACACACCGTAATCCTCCGGGCCCGCGGGCGCGCCCAGGCCGAAGCGCACGCAGTGGCGTCCCGCCACCGACATCGCCATTACCCGGTCGTCATCGGCATTGAGCACCAGGGTGCCGTGACCGTGGAAGATGCGCGCCTTGGCCGCGGCATAGGCGTCCAGGTCGGCATAACGATCCATGTGATCCGGCGTGATGTTGAGCACCGTGGCGGCGCGGGCATCCAAACTTGCGGTGGTTTCCAATTGAAAGCTCGATAATTCGAGTACATAGATATCGGGCTCCGGTGTGCGCATGAGGTCCAGGACCGGCACGCCGATATTGCCGCCCACCGCCACATCTAGGCGCGCCTCGCGGCAGATGGCACCGACCATACTGGTCACGGTACTCTTGCCGTTGGCACCGGTGATGGCGATGACCGGCGCCTTGGCCTGGCGGGCAAACAGCTCCACGTCGCCCACGGGTTGCGCACCGCGCGCGATGGCGGCCGCCAGCGCCGGCTCGGCCAGGGAGACACCTGGGCTAACCACCAACAGGCCGGTGTCGGTGAACTGGCGCGCGTCCCACGGCCCGGTATGCACCCGCACCTCCGGCAGTTCACTGCGCAATGCGGCTAGCTGAGGCGGATGTTCGCGGCTGTCCATGACGGTGACCTGATAACCCTGTTTGACCAGGTAGCGCGCGCACGACAGGCCGGTGAGTCCGAGACCCACTACCAGTGCCCGTGCTTGCTTCGCCTGTGTCATGGATTGCGTATTCATGGTTAACGTAGTTTCAGTGTCGCCAGTCCGACCAGCACCAGGATCAATGTAATAATCCAGAACCGCACGATGACCCGCGGTTCCGGCCAGCCCTTGAGTTCGAAATGATGATGCAGCGGCGCCATGCGAAAAATCCGCTTGCCGGTAAGCTTGAAGGACGCCACCTGGAGAATGACCGACACGGTCTCCATGACGAATACCCCGCCCATGACAAACAGTACGATTTCCTGTCTGACGACCACCGCGATGACACCAAGGGCGGCGCCCAGGCCGAGGGCGCCCACATCGCCCATGAACACCATGGCCGGATAGGTATTGAACCAGAGGAATCCCAGGCCCGCCCCCACCAGCGCGGCGCAGAACACCAGCACCTCGCCGGCGCCTGCTATGTAAGGAATACCGAGATAACCGGAAAATTTGAAATGCCCGGTCACGTAGGCAAATATGCCGAGGGCGGCGGCCACCATGACCGTCGGCATGATGGCAAGGCCGTCGAGGCCGTCGGTAAGATTAACCGCATTGCTGGTACCGACGATCACCAGGTAAGCCAACAACATGTACCACGGGCCTAAATCGATGATCACGTGCTTGAAGAACGGCACGATAAGCTGGGTCTCGGCCGCGGAGTGCGCGCTATAGTAAAGGAATACCGCCACCGTCGAACCGCCCACCGTCTGCCAGAAGAATTTGGCCTTGGCGCCGATACCTCGCGGGTCCTTATTGATCAGCTTTTTGTAGTCATCCACCCAACCGATAGTACCGAACACCAGGGTGGTGAATAACACCACCCAGATAAAGCGATTGCTGAGATCTGCCCATAATAGAGTGGCGATGAACACCGCCACCAGGATCAGCGCCCCGCCCATGGTAGGTGTTCCGGCCTTGCTCAGGTGGGTCTTGGGGCCGTCGCTACGCACCGTCTGGCCTATTTGATAAAAACTTAAGCGGCGTATCATCGTTGGCCCAACCAGAAAACAAATCCCTAGGGCGGTGAGCACCCCGAGTATGGCGCGCAAGGTCAAGTAACGAAAGACGTTGAAAAACGTGATGTCGTGGGCGAGCCAGTCGAATAGATAGAGCAGCACTTAGTTGTCCCTCTTGCTGGAGGTTGCGGTGATTCTTTCAACCACCTTTTCCATGCGCATGACGCGCGAGCCCTTGACCAACACCGTCATGTCGCTGTGCATGACGGTGAGCAGACTCCCGACCAGCTCCTCTTGATTGCGGTAGTGGTGGGCGCCGTCGCCGAATCCCGCTACTGCGTTGCGGCTCAGCTCGCCGACCGCATAGAGCTTATGCACCCCGAGCCGGCGCGCCAGTTCGCCGACGCGGCGGTGCATGTCTGCTGCTGCCGCACCCAGTTCGGCCATATCGCCGAGTACCAGCACGCGCTCGCCCTCGGCTTCCTTCAACGCCTCTATCCCGGCCGCCAGGGATGAGGGGTTGGCGTTATAGGTATCGTCCAGTACGCGCGCGCCGTTGGCGCCTTTTTTAATTTCTAAGCGCCCGGAAATGGTCTTCAATTTTTCCAGACCATTACGAATGTCATGCAGTTTTGCACCGGCGGCGATGGATGCGGCGGCGGCGGCCAGGGCATTCATCACATTGTGTTTGCCCAGCAGGCTCAATCGCATTTCACTCTCCCCGTGTGAAGTCTTAAGTCGTATGACGCTGCCGGTGATGGCCAGCGTGTAGTCGGCGCTGACATCGGCGGGATGCTGGAGGCCGAAGCTCAGACAGCGGCGCGGCGCGGCCAGGGTGCGCCACATACCGGCGTGGGCATCGTCGGCGTTGATCACCGCCACCCCGTCTTGCGCCAGCCCGGAAAATATCTCGCCCTTAGCACGCGCCACCGCTTCGATGCTGCCGAGACCCGCCAAATGCGCCTCGCCGGCGTTGGTAATCAAGGCCACGGTGGGACGGGTAAGGCGGGTCAGGTACTCGATCTCGCCCGGATGATTCATGCCCATCTCGATGACCGCATAGTGATCGCCTTGCTTTAAACGCAACAAGGTCAGGGGCACGCCGATGTCGTTATTCAGATTACCCTGGGTGGCGAGGCCGGCGCCGGTCTCGGCCATGATGGCGGCGAGCATGTTTTTGACCGTGGTCTTGCCATTGCTGCCGGTCACGGCCACCACCGGTATGGAAAAACGCGCGCGCCAGTGGGCAGCGAGTTGGCCTAGCGCGAGATGCGTATCCGCGACCGTGATGGTCGGGATCGACTCCTGTATGGCACGACTGACCAAGGCCCCGGCCGCACCCCTGGCCTGCGCCTCGCCCAGGAAACCGTGACCGTCGAAATTGGGCCCTATGAGCGCAACGAAAAGATCACCGCGTTGCAGAACGCGGGTATCGGTGGTGACGGCGAAAAATTCCGCATCGGCTCCGTTAAAAGAGGCATTCAGCGCCTGGGCCGCGACGGATAAGGTCAACACGTGGTCGCCTCGAATAAGGCTTGCACCACCACGCGATCGCTATAGGGATAGCGCTTATCGCCCACTTGCTGATAATCCTCGTGACCTTTACCGGCGATCAGCACCATATCGCCGCCGCCGGCCGCGGCCACCGCCTGCTGTATGGCGTGGGCACGGTCGCGCACCACCGCCGGGGCGGTGCGCATGCCGGCCAGGATATCGTCGATAATTTGCTGCGCCGGTTCGTGGCGTGGGTTGTCGTCGGTGAGTATCACTACATCCGCCAGTTTTTCGGCGATGCCTCCCATTTGCGGGCGCTTGCCGCGATCGCGATCGCCGCCGCAGCCAAACACGCACCATACCCGCCCCTGGGCGTGCTCACGCAGCGCCGCCAATGCTTGCGCCAATGCATCCGGGGTATGGGCATAGTCCACCACCACCAGCGGCTGGCCAGGCTGGCCGCCGAAGCGTTCCATGCGGCCTGCCACCGGCCGCGCCTCGGACAAACGCGCCGCAGCCACTTCCAGATCCATGCCGCTCTCGAGCAATACCGCAAGCACCGCTAGTAAGTTGGCGGCATTGAAGCGCCCCAATAGCCGACTGCGCACGCATGTCGCACCCGCGGGTGTCACTATTTCAAGTGTCAAACCCTCGGGCGCCGCAATCACTTGCGTGGCATGGACATCACCTTGGGTAAAACCAAAACTCGTTACCTTAATGCGGCGTGCCGTTTGTTCGATCAATGCACGTCCAAGTTCGTCGTCTTGATTAATGACCGCGGCGCGCAAACTGTCGAATTCAAACAGCCGGGTTTTGGCCGCGGCATAGTCCTGCATGCTGCCGTGATAATCGAGGTGATCGCGCGTCAAATTGGTAAAGACCGCCACGTCGAACGCCACTCCCTGCACCCGTCCTTGGACCAGGGCGTGGGACGACACCTCCATGCACACCGATGCCGCCCCCGATTGCACAAACCCGGCCAGCAAAGCCTGTACACTAATGGCATCGGGCGTGGTGTGGGTGCCGGCATCCAAGGCTCCAGGAAAACCAGCACCCAGAGTCCCGATGAGGCCGCAACGGCGCGCGTCGGTATCCAAGGCCTGCGCCAGCAAATGGGTGCAAGTGGTTTTGCCGTTGGTGCCGGTCACGCCCACCACGAACAGCCGACGCGAAGGCGATCCGAAAAAACGATCGGCGATCACACCGACGCGTTGGTTCAAACCCGTTACCGGTATCGCCGACACCGGTAAGTCCGCGGGCGAATTATTCTGTTCATACACTACCGCCGCCGCGCCGCGCGCCAAGGCACCGGCGATGAAATCGCGCCCATCACCACGGACGCCGGGCACCGCCAGAAACAGCCAGCCCGGCTGCACCTGGCGACTGTCAGTGCTAATACCTTGGATCAACATGTCTTGTGATGGCGGCACCACCCCCATACCCGCGAGTAACTGACTCAGGCGCGCAGGCGCGGCGGCGTTCATAAAGCCAGTCCTCGCTGTTCTGCGCGCGCCATGCGTTGCGGCGGCTGCGCCAGATCATCCGGCATGATATTCAGCAGACGTAAGGCGCCGGACATGACCTTGCCGAACACCGGCGCCGCGATCTGGCTGCCGAAATAGGTGTCGCCGCTCGGATCGTCCACCATGATCACCATGACCAGTCGCGGATCGCTGGCCGGTGCAAAACCGGCGAACAAGGCGAGGTAATTCTTCTCGGCGTAACTCCCACCGGCCAATTTGTGCACGGTGCCGGTCTTGCCGGCCACCCGATAGTGATACACCTGGGCGGCGGTACCGGTGCCGTCGCGACCCACCGCCCGCTCCAGCATGGCGCGCACCTGGCGCGCGGTTTTATCGGACATGGTGCGCACACCTTCCACCGGCTGATCGCGCCGCAACAAGGTCAACGGTACCGTCACGCCGTCATTCGCCAACCCGCCGTAGGCGTGGGCAAGCTGCAGCGTCGTAACGGATATACCGTAGCCATAGGATAAGGTCGCCTGCTCGATCGGCCCCCAGCTCGACGGCGGATGCACGACACCGGGCGATTCACCCGGCAGTCCGAGTTTGGTGGTGCTGCCAAAACCGGCACGCGTCAGCATCTGCCATAAGGCATTCTTGTTCAGCGCCAACGCGATCTTGGTGGCGCCCACATTGCTGGATTTTTCGATAATCCCGGCGACCGTGAGCAAACCGTAATTGTGGGTATCGCGTATGGTATTACGACCGACCTGCATGTTGCCCGGGGCGGTATCGATGAGGGTGTTCGGAAAAAACTTGCCGCTCTCCAGGGCGGCGGCAATGGTGAACGGCTTGAGCGTAGACCCAGGCTCGAACACGTCGGTCACGGCGCGATTGCGAAAAACCTGGCTGCGCAGTTTGTTGCGGTTGTTGGGATTGAATCCGGGTTCATTCACTAGGGCGAGTATTTCGCCGCTGCGTGCATCCAGGACGATGGCGGTGGCGCCGCGTGCCTTGTGTTCCGCCACCGCCGCCTTCAATTCGCGATAGGCCAAATACTGTATGCGCCGATCGAGACTGATGGTAAGGTCGCGGCCCGGCACCGGCAGCGAAATGCTCTCCACGGTTTCCACCACATTACCCAGCCGGTCTTTGAGTACCCGTTTCTTGCCCGGCGTGGCACGCAGCCAGTTGTTATACGCGAGTTCCAGGCCTTCCTGGCCCTCATCGTCCACGTTGGTAAATCCGACCACGTGACCGGCCACGGCACCGGCCGGATAGTAGCGGCGGTATTCGCGCTGTAGCGCCACGCCGGTAATACCCAGCGCCATGACCCGTTGTGCGGTCTGTGGCGCCACATGCCTTTTCAAATACATAAATTCGCGCCCGCTATGGCGCCGCACCTGCTGACCGATATCGCGCACCGATATGTCGAGTAACTTGGCGAGTGCCGGCCAACGCGCATGCTGAGCGCTTAATTCGTCGGGGTTTGCCCAGAGCGAGTCTATCGGCGTGCTGATGGCCAGTGGCTCACCGTTGCGATCCAGGATCATGCCGCGATGGGAGTTGTCTTCAACCACGCGCAAGTGACGCGCATTGCCTTGTTCCTGCAAATAGTTGGAGTCCCAAGCCTGCAGAAAAACGGCGCGTGCGGCTAGCAATGCAAGCAAGGCCAGCATGGCGCCCAATACCAGGCGGTGGCGTATTGAATGATGATTTGAACTGTTCCTGGAACTCATCGCCCGCCCCGGGTTTTAGTCAAAGGCGTGTCGTCACCGTCGGCGACGCTGACCCGGCCGTCACCATCGGCGTACACCACCAAGACTTGATTGGACAAGGGTATGGCCATGCCGAGCCGCGTGCGCGCCAGGCCTTCGACCCGGCGGTGTTCGGCCCAGGCGCCCTCTTCCAGTAGCAATTGGCCGGTCTCGGTATGCAGGGCATCGCGCTGGTTCTGCAAGGCCTGTAATTCCACAAAATACAGTCGGTTGCGATGGCGCAACTCGATCACCAGCATGGCGCTGGCGACCACCGCGACCAGGAGGAATACCAATGCCCTAGGCATGCAGCACCTCCGCCACGCGCATCACGGCGCTACGCGCACGCGGGTTGTGGGCGCACTCCTGGGCCGATGCGCGTATCGCCTTGCCCACAAGCTTTAGCCGTGGATGCATTTGATCCTGTCGCACTGGGAGATCGGGCGGGAAGTGATCGCCCTTGGCCTCATCCCGCATAAATTGTTTGACGATGCGATCTTCCAGGGAGTGAAAGCTGATGGCCACAAGGCGTCCACCGGGAGCAAGTACTTGCATCGCCTGCGGCAAGACCGCTTGCAGTTCTTCCAATTCACCATTGATATGGATGCGCAAGGCCTGAAATGTACGCGTCGCGGCATGCTGACCGATTTCGCGCGTGGGCACGGCCTGAGATACGATCTCCGCCAGGCGACCGGTAGTGGTAATGGCGAGTCTTACGCGCTCCATGCAGATAATGCGGGCAATGCGGCGGGCAAAGCGATCCTCGCCGTAGTCGCGTATCACTCGGGCGATTTCCTTTTCGTCCGCCTGCGCCAACCACTGCGCCGCCGATATGCCTGAATCCGGATCCATGCGCATGTCCAGCGGGCCGTCGTGACGAAAACTAAATCCGCGACGCGCCTCATCGAGTTGCGGCGACGACACGCCCAGATCAAGAAGGATACCAGCCACCTTCCCACTCCATCCACGGTCATTGATGGTCTGCGCTAGCATGGAAAACGGACCTCGCACTATCGTAAAACGCTCCTCATGGGCAAACTTTCTTTTCGCTGCTGCCACCGCCTGCGGATCTCTATCGAGGGCCAGCAGGCGGCCATCTGGGCTTAAGCGATCCAGTATCAACTGCGCATGCCCACCGCGTCCGAAGGTGGCGTCGACATATATGCCCTCTGGCTGCAGGGCCAGGGCAAGCAACACCTCGTCCCCTAGTACCGGCAGATGGCCGAATTCCTCTACCACCGGCCTACAACGACAACGAACCGAGCTCGGGCGGCAACTCGCTTTCGCCATCACCCGCGCTCAGCCATTCGGCGCGCCGGGTATTCCAGGTGGCCTCATCCCAGATTTCAAACTTGTTGCCTTGGCCGATCATCACCACGCCCTTGTCGAGTCCGGCGAATTCGCGCAACGGTGGCGGTACCAGGATGCGGCCGCTGCCGTCCAACTCGCATTCGGTGGCATGGCCGATCAAGAGACGCTGCAGGCGCCGCGCCTGGACGTTAAAGCTCGGGAGCTTGACCAGCTTGCGTTCAATTTCTTCCCAATCGGGCAGGGGGTAAAGCAGCAGGCAGTGGTCGCGATCCACCGTGACGACCATTTGGCCATTGCAATGCTGCGCCAAGGTCTCGCGATACCGGGTGGGTATGGCCATGCGACCCTTGCTATCCAGACTCAATGCGTTGACACCGCGAAACATTTTTCCCTTCTTTCCCCCGCTGAATTCCACATTTACCCACATTTACCCACTCAGTCACACTATAGAGAGCCGGGGACCGTGGTGTCAAGCGGAAAATGCACACAAGTGGAAATTTCTTCCTTGAAAGACAGAGAGTTAGGAGAGGAGATTGTCTGGAGAGGCGGAACATGGGTGTAGAGGGGCAATACCCGACGCAGAAAACAAAAAACTAGACAGAAATGAGAAAAAAATGTGGTTTTAAAACATTAAATTAGAAAATTAACTTAAAGTAAAAAACAAGGAGTCGGCCGGTAAGCCGGGTTCTGTCGAGGACAGTCATTCATCTGGGACGCCCGTCACCGGACGCCTCAAGCGACCTACCCGGGAACAGTGCGGGCCGCACCTAAAAGTTCCCCTATTTGGTCTTGCTCCGGGTGGGGTTTTCCCTGCCACGCCTGTTACCAAGCGCGCGGTGCGCTCTTACCGCACCATTTCACCCTTACCGGCATCCGACCGAGGTCGGACACGTAGGCGGTATATTTTCTGTGGCACTTTCCATAGACTCGCGCCTCCCAGGTGTTACCTGGCACCCTGCCCTATGGAGCCCGGACTTTCCTCTATGCCCCTAAGGACACAGCGACTGTCTAGCCGACTCCCGTGGCTAGTATACCGGGTCACGGGCCGAACGGCGGGTTTCGGGAAATTAAATGCGCCTTAGTTTAGCGCTTGGATCCCTAACCAACGAAGCGGAAGAACCAATCTCATCCGTTGCCCGTCACGTTGCGCAAGGGCCGGCCATCAGAATGGATGATATTAGGCTCTAATTACTTGATATAGCCCAGGGTAATGAGGGAAAGCCTCCATGCCCTTTGCGATTTCCTGTAATTCATTACTTGTCAGTGCCGCCATAAAATGCTCGGCCGATGTCCACTCTGCAACGGTGACCAGATGAAACCTGGCTTTAGGATCAATCGATCTGTGCAGTTTTGCCGACACAAAGCCCGGCTGTCTGTTCATGAACTCCGCCACTTTATCCCAAATTTTGAGCGCTTCGTTTTCCTTTCCTTGCGGCACCTCGAACGGGTTGATTACCGTAATGTTAGGCATGTTTATCTGCTCCTTTTTTGGTTGCTGGAATCTAACAACGCTTGTTGGGCGTTCGTTTTGTGCCGACTAAGAAATTCCTTTTCGGCGCTGCGGCTTTCTTGGGCATGGGCGACGTGACGGCGACATAGGCCATGGATCGCGCGAGCCATGCGGCAAGCATTCGACATTCGGGAAGCACGCGATATTCGTGCATGGCTCGCCCAGGCACGGGCTCGAATGCGGGGACATTGCACTCCATTGTTAATCGATCCCGATCCGCCGGCGAGAGCTTCAGGATAAAATTCTCCTGATGCAGGCCAGCGAATAGATGGCCGTTGAGAAACGCCGCTGGACAACCGAACATCATGCGCCGTTCTATACGCGCATCTTTAGGAATCACGGCATCAAATAGCTCGGTCAGGGATGGAGGAGATTTTTTCCAGACCCTAAGATTTTTTTTCATATCGACGGTCGACTTAGTTCGCATGCGGGTTTCAGGCATAGCTGAGTTTCGGCTGCCACTCGTCCGCCCCTTCCGGCAATAAATCGAGGAAGTGCCAGTGGGCACAGAAATCATCTCCTGGACTGAAACCAGAATCAGATATGCGCAGTATGCGTTGCCCCTCGCGTCGAAATACGGAAATTCCCGGCAACCAGGCGCCGCGCTCGGAACGGTATCCCATGTCCTTGGCAAAGCTCGTACCTTGGTGGCTCACCATGGGAAACTTCCAGCCACGACCACGCGCGAACTCTTGCTGAACGGCCGGGGAGTCGGGGCTGGAGACAATAAATGCGGCGCGGCTCGCAAGGTGATCGTAGATGCCGTTGTAGCCATCGGCCCATAGGGTGCAGTAAGGGCATGACGAGCCCATGTTGTGAACTATAAATAGGTCATGCTTTTTACCGAACAAGCCTGAGAGTAGTATCTCCCCAGTCGTTGTCGTAAACAGGTAGTCGTCCACCTGTTGCGGCTCGACCGCGGCCTGCAGCACGCGCATTTCGCTCCTGACGGCGGCAATCTGCTTGCGAAACTCGGCGAGGCGCCGGCTTGTTTCCGAATATTTCATGCCTGTACTCCTGCTAGCGGCGTTTTGAACGATTATTCGATGAACGCTTTTTCGATACAGGCTTTGTGGTTTTACGGCGGCGCGGCTTGGGCAAGTGGTCGTGTTCCATGGAATCCAGCCAGCCGGCAAGGGTGTCGAACTGCGCCTGCCAATATTTGCTGTAACGGTTGATCCACACCGCCGCCGCGAAGATCGGCGCAACATCTATGCTGCAGCGGCTGATACGGCCGCTGCGCTCCTGATGAATCAAGCCGGCGCGCACCATGACTTGAATATGTCGGGATACCGCCTGCAATGAGATGCCAAACGGGGCGGCCAACTCGGAAACTAGGAATGATTGCTCACCCAGACGTTCCAGTATGGCGCGCCGTACCGGGTCGGACAGAGCAAAAAACGCCCGATCGAGCAACTCCTCCTGGACGGCCGCAGGCGTTTCGCCGCCGGCTAGTCGGACCACACTGGATTTGGTTGGCATATGGCGAAATATATCAACACATTGATTGATTATCAACTAGTATGTTGATGAGTTATCGATCGTACGCGTGCGGATTTGTGGGCGGGATACCCTGGCACGCCTAGCTTCGATCTCGACATCGCCGCACGCAACGAAACGATCCTGGCAATGTACCCGGAGGTAGCGGCAATAGAGCATCTGCTATTGCTTGTATCCGCGGCGGCGAGTGCCGATTCGACCACGTATCTGCTGGTAAAACTGCGCAACCCGGCGACGACCCCGCGGGTGCGCGACGAACTGCAGGATCGCGGCGAGCGCCCGTCCTACAAATTGTAGAGGAATTTTCCGTTGGCTCGCAGCGCTACTGGTTGCCGGAGTCCGGCGCTGACGCGGGTTTTGCGTTTTCTTCACCCTTGGAACTCTTGGTCGCCATCATGATCACCACCAGGCCCTATGGCGGTCTTGAGTGCCCCCCGCGCGAGTACGCCACCTTGCTTGCCCTGGTCATATCGCAACTAAACTTAAGCCGCGTGGCTCTAGAACAGTCGTTTTGGATCGGCGTGCTGGAGTCGGCGGTCACCGACCTCGCCAGAGCGGGTATCTGGGCCGTCGCCCAGGCATACCATCCAGGCCTTACGTTCACCGACACGTCTCAAGAAGGACAGCCATCATAGCTTGGTCCGAACGCTAATTTGGCTGCGAAGCCCTACGGTTAGCGAGACGGCGCAAGGAGCGCCCCATCGCCACCATACACCTTAACGCACACCCATTCTCTTCTGAATCACGGCGCGTTCTGTGATAGGTGTACGCTTGCTGATGACCACCGTCAGGACGACCAGACCGGTAAAAACTAAAACTGTTGTCCCGAGGGGTTCGCCAAGCAGGATTACTGCAGCGAAGAATGTGAGAAAGGGCTGGAGCAATTGTGTCTGGCTCACGCGAGCAATGCCCCCGATCGCTAGACCTGCATACCAGAAGAAGAATCCAATGAGGGAGTTGACCAGAGAAAGGAAGAGAAATGACGTCCAACCCATTACCGGTAGGGCTGTAAAATGCTGAAAATCGAAAATCGCAATCGCCGGTAGTAGCAGCACTGGAAGACTTATCGCTAGGGTCCAGCAAATGACCTGCCAACCGCCCATACTCTTCGCGAGCTGGCCGCCCTGCGCATATCCAAGCCCTGCCATGACGACTGCCCCGACAAGGGCTAAGTCTCCTGCATAGAGTGCAAGCGCTTGGCCACCATGACTAAGGATCGAAAAGACGACGACCAAACCGAAACCTATTACCGCCATAATCCAGTAGCTGATCGAGGGACGCTCTCCCGACAGATAACAGCCAATCAGGGAGGTAGCGAGCGGAAGCGCGCCGAGGATAATACCTCCATGGCTCGCTGGCACGGTCTGCATTCCGATTGCCGTAAGCACCGGAAAGCCGAGCGAGATGCCTGAGGCGGTGATCGCAAGTTTTTTGATTTCCGATTTAGACGGCCAACGATGACGCGCCGCAAGGAGCACCAGGACAGCCGCCATTCCCGCAAGAAGCGTACGTCCCAACCCGATTTCCCACGGGGTCAGATACTGGGTTAGATAACGGGTGATAGGCAGTGTAAGGGAGAATGCCGTGACTGCGATCAAGCCCAATGCCATCCCGAGATTTTCTCGGCTCCCGTCAGCCTTCCTCAAGGTTGCCTCCTATTTTCCTGAGCGTCAGAGCTAAAAAAGTACACTAGAGATATCCGCTCCCCTTCGGTTACGCGCCGAACCTCGTGCGGATATATACATTTACTTACGATAACCGATCCGAATTGAGGGGCATAAGTGTGGCTCTTGCCGTTTACGTACACCACGAACTCTCCATTTCCATATGCATGCCCAAGCTGAATAACCACGGAAACATAATAGTCGGGGTTGCTATCGGTATCAAGGTGGTAACCGATGAACGAGCCTTCGATCATTCGATTGACTTGGCATCGTCGCAGAAAGAGATCACGCCCGAAAAGGTGGCGAAAAAATTCGCATCGCTTGGAGGTTTTTAGGATATCTATCCCGCAGTTGGACATCGGCTGGTTGACCAGCTCAGGAAGCTTGCCTGGCTTGTCGACCATTAATCGGGCGACGAAAAGGTCGTTTGACTCACCAGCATCGCCAAGATGAATAATCTCTTCTGGAAGCTTGCGTCGCAGGGCGTCTAGTTCGTGGACCTCTGCGTCCGAGTAAAGCTGGCCCGCCGGGAGCATGATGGTGCCGTTGATTTCAAGTTGCCCCTTGAGCCTACCGTAGTCCAGCTCGTGTGTATCGCAAATTTGATTCATCGTGTGTCGTTGTCCTATTCATAGTTTCGCCGTAAGTAGAGAACCGGAATATCGGCGCCTATCCCATAAAAGCGACCCATTTTGAAATCATCAGCACCTAAAACCAGCGCATTCGGGCACATGCGGCTATCTACGATGGCCATACCCATAGCGACATACTCAGCACCCTGACGAGTAACGAGATCTATGTAGAAAGACTCGGGCTTTCCTTCGACGGCGTACCAGCGGTCATAGAGACCTTGCCGCGACAAGGCAACGTCGCGCAGCCATGTAGCATCCAAACTCCCTGAATTTGCAGCCGACTCCAGATAGTAGGCAGCCTTGGAATGCAATCTGATCCAATTCTCCTTGCCTCCGCAGAGATCGGTGAACAAGCAACTCAGGATAGGGGTCGGAGCGTTTCTTACTATGCTCTGAAGTTGTACCTCGAGACATTGAAAGAACGTTGCCTCATCTATGCCAAGCCGAGCGTTAGTCTCGGCGGAGAACCGTTCGAAATCGCCAGGGCAGACATAATGTGTGACGGGGAGATTCAATTGATCGCGAAAGAAACGGCTGATGATGGGCAACGCGTCGAACAGACGCGCGGAAGTCACGCCAATGCCTCTGCCTAGCCCACTAAAGGTAAAGCGGTGCCGCGCCGTCCCCCCCGGCTCCACCTCGTAGTCAGGGCACACGGGGGACACAATGGTCAGTGGTTCACCCTTACTCCCGAGAATCAACCAGTCCACCAAGCGGGCTAGCATTTCCGGGGAAGGTTGGACAAATCCAGCCTCACTCAACATCGCCATTAGAGCCCGTGCTGACTCGGTGCCGAGACGGTCGAGGGCCGCAACGGATGGGTGCGCTACATCAAAGTTAGATGGGACAATGTGCACGAGAAATGACAGAAGACTCGGTTTTACCCCGTCGATCATATGATCAATAAGGACGGTGCCATTCTGTTCTCGCCAAGTAAATCCTTGGTAGTAGTCTTTAATGATTGCGTAAAAGGGTGCATTGCGCTGCGCCGTCACCGCCATATGCCGCCGGTGCTTCCAGTATTCGTCTCGAATCCCGAGTATCTTCGCGGCTGTGTCATCGTCCTCTATATCCGACAAATCAATTTCTTGGTTTAGGACGATGGCATTCAGTATCCTCCTGCTCGTCCTTCGATCAATAAACCCATGGCGCTTTTGGATTGCGCGTACTTGTTCAGGCATCATCTCGTATTTTCTCTGATCATGAATTGATGGCAAGCTGATCGTCGACACTAATAGCTCGTATGCTATGCCGTTCGCGAGCCTCGCTCATCAGGCCAAATGGATCACTCTCCGCGTAACAGAGGTGGTCTCGCAAAATAAGCCAGGACTCCATCAGCCCCCAGGTTTCTGCCATCGCGCCATACTTAGCAGGCCGGCCTTCATGTGCAGCGCGCTCCCGCGCTATCGACCAAAAGTTCACGCGCGGCGAGCGGTGGTGGAAGTCATGGCTTGGCAAATCCTGCATGAAGGCGAAGACGCGGATCGGCAGGTCAATCAGCAAGGCCCCAAACCACCACCACGCGATGCGACCCATATGCCGTACTCCGCGACCTGATCCTGGATGCGGTCGCCCGAGAAACCGACCCCAGGTAAGCGAGGCCACAAATAGTGAAGGCGAAATGTCTTTCGCCTTGGTCGCGAACCATAGATGTTCTGTCGTATGCTGCAGCCATGAGGAGAATTGCGTCAAGATGAATAACGGCACGAAATACACGACCGCGATTTCCTCCAGGTAACCTGCGTATGTGACGGCCGATATAAAAACAATCCAAAATGCCGCGCGGGGAATGGCTTCATTGATCGTCGTCTTAATGAAGTTTTGTTCGAGCCGAAATCGGACATGAGCCCAGATGGCGCGAGGATGAAAGGGAGATAGAACCAACTTCAACCAGTACTCTCGCTCGCCCATGCCCATCCAGAACCGATTCTCGATCATGAATATTTGATCGGGATCCAAATCGGTGCAGAGCACCGCTATTGCATGGTGAACTCGTGCATGAATTTTGTGATAATTCTCCCATGGTGTGTGAAGGATGGGAATGGACATAAAGTACTTGCCTATCCATCGCGCCCGACTCATGTCGGCGATTGAAGCGCCGTGGTTGGTGTAGTGAAAGGTATGCAGAACTCCGCGTGTTCGCCCCACGATAATCACCCATACAACTGCAATGATTCCCGCCTTGGCCATGAAGCCCATACTTTCGCTACGGTAGACAAATATTCCAGCAATGACGGCCGCCACGATCAGCGACCAGGAGAATGCCAGCTGACACCATAACTGCCATTCCTTAAGGAGCGTTTCACGCGGATGCCGCGGTTCTAATCGTCTGATGTCTTTGCCAGTTAGCCACGTCCAGAACGGGGGAAATGGCAGGTGAGCATACGTCGCTCGCACATCGACGCCGTAACCATGCTTCGAATACCGTGTGCTGTAGTTATGCATGTGTAATTCCGTAAGAGCAAAATCACCAAGATAGGGCACGTAGTTCCATTACCTACAAAGCACTACACCTTGAAGCCGTCGTCTTTTATCTGGCACATCGCCATGCTCATCGCGCGCTGGTTGAGCTGATGGGCGTTGCTCGTCAACTGGCCGAGCATGCTGCGGTAGTCGCCGAACAACGTGTAATTGCCGCTGATCATCAGAAGAATTGGAATCCGGACTGGTAAATGTCACATAACCGCGTTCCACCAAGTGCAGTCGACACAAACTCCTTATGATCAATGAGAAAGACATGCTTCGGATTGCGGAAAGCGTCAGATACACTCATAGGCTAGGTAGTGCGCTGTTGGTCGCGCTCTCGCTGGCATTGGTCTCGCATCGTTACCGTCTCCTTGGTTGTTCGTTTTATCCGACATGCCAACCGTAATTCTTCACTGGAGGCGAGAATAACTAAGTTAACTGCGAAAAAAAATACTACAAATTGAGGACAACGTTACTTTGTAATGCCAACACATATTGTGTGCGCAGGGGCTGACGGTATTTCGCATATTGCAGTAACATTTCGCGAGACGATTATTTGTGCCATGCTGTTAAACCAATGCGGGGATGTAATAAACCAATGCGAGGATGTAATGCGACGAAGGTTAAGCCTTGATTATTGACCGTGTTTTTTTGGATAAATTTTTCTGTCTATATAATTGAGCTGTTCTGATCGTTTGGGAAACGATTCCTGCACAACATCAATGACAAATGAGTCCCGTATTAGGATATACAGCACAAAAACTTAAGGAAGAGAGGATGCAATGCAACGGAGTGACGCTGCTGTGAAAATTTCTAAACTGTTAAGCGGGCGCGACGAGAATTTAATCCTGCAGCTAATCAGCGAATGTCAGCACCACCATGGCAATGCTATCGCGCAAGATACTCAAGGCATAGACGCCACTCGAAACATCCGCGCCCTTCTATCCGATTTAGTTCCTCATGACATGTTTGCCTACGGATTTTTCGAGACACGCACATTACGGGTAACAAATTGTTTTAATGTAGATTTTCCGCAATCGTACATCGATACGTCTGTCGTGGTTGATGGGCAGCTGAAATCACCGGTGATACGCACTTGGATGGGCACGTTGAAACCAACATATGTCAACAGCCGGATATTAGATTCCCAATACGCGTCTGCCACCCGGTGGATACAAAATTTTCGTCAACACGAAATGGAAAGCGTAGTTGTCCATGGCGTAATCGATGCAAATAACTTGTCCGCTAGTTGTTTCGCGTTAGGGGGGCTATACGATCCATGGGATCAACGATCTGAATACATTCTTTCGGTCACAGTACCGCACCTGCACGCCGTCTTTGGTACCGCGGCCGCCAGAACAAAGGGAACACATCCCACTTTCCGCCCTCTCTCGCCACGCGAACTAGAAGTTATCCGATGGTTGGCGCTTGGAAAGTCGGTATCGGACATAGGCGCCATTCTCGGAATTAGCGACTTCACGGTGCGAACACATATCCAGAGGCTCATAAATAAACTAGAAGCCACTAACCGGTCGCACGCAGTAGCTCGAGCGATACAGGCTGGGGTTATAACAGGGATCTAAGTAGGTTTTGTGCAATCAGTCGTTGTTCGACTTCGGGGGCTGGAAATAATTCAGCGCAACATCCATGCTGCACCGGCTGATACGGCCGGTGCGCTCCTGGTGAATCAAGCCGGCGCGCACCATGACTTGAATGTGCCGGGATACGCCTGCAATGAGATGCCAAATG
>JANOTM010000190.1:0-7400 GCA_031416355.1 Gammaproteobacteria bacterium | reverse complement strand
GCCGAGCACCGCGGTGCCGTTGGAAATCACCGCCACCAGATTGCCCTTGTTGGTATAACGATAGGCGGCATCCGGGTCTTTGTGGATGGCGCGCACCGGCTCGGCCACGCCCGGGGTGTACGCCAGGGACAGGTCATATTGAGACACACACGGCTTGCTCGGCATGACGCTGAGCTTGCCCGGCATCGGCAGCGCGTGATAATCGAGGGCGGCTTGCTTGAGATCTTTTTTCATTGCTATGACGACCAGGTGGCTTTATCGAAGGGTTTTTTAGTGTAGTGCTGCGCAATCATCAGAACATATAATTTGCTCCGCGTCCTGCCTCGTTCGTTACCTCTCCCCGTTGGGGGAGAGGTAGGGTGAGGGGAATCTTCGGTCTTTGCCCTCATCCCCGGCAATTGCTCCCTGCATTGCTCTACCTCCGGCATCCATGCCGTCGTGGCCTTCTCGGCAAATGCTCCCGGCTTTGCCCTACCTCCTGCATCCATGCAGTCGTCCCACAGGGAGGGACCACTGGGTTTAAATAGCAGACAACTCTGAGGGGTAGGCATAAGTTTAATAAAGAACGACACATCACACTAGTATATCTCCGGACACGGCTATGCCGTAAGCGCACGTCGTATATCTACATCATTCGTTTAATTTCCAGCATAGCCGGGTGGTGTATACGCAGCTGGAGGCGGTCTTTATATTTAACTATCCAGCCGCGAACTTCCACTTCCCGGTGCAGCACGGACTCAGGCACAAAGTCGAAGTAGCGCTCCCAGTCCGTGCGGGCGACCATCATGGTCAATTTCGGACCCAAGTCGAGGTAAAGATATTTACGGCTGCGCCCCACCCGATCCACCCGGCCGCGCACAAAATGATACCCAGTTAAGTCTACTGGCAGGCTTTGCGCGTCCTTGGCGACGAAATACCCATGGCCCCATAGGCCACGGCGTTGGCGGCGTGCCTGGGACTCGAGCTTCTGATAATGCGCCAACCTGTCCAGATTCGGTGGAATGGCGATGACGCTGGCCAGGCCCGCGTGCAGCAGCGTTTCCGCCGGGTCATGGCCGTTCGCCAGGCGCAGGTAGGCGAGTAGGCGGCCGTAACGGTCGTGGGTTTCCTCGCCGGTAGCGAGGCTGACGGTTTTCTTGGATACTTGAGATTGCAGCAAGCGGCGCGCATCTTGCGCCAGAGGTTCGTCCGGGGTAGGGGTACATTCCTTGGTATCTACCGCAGGGCAGGCATGGCCCCGTTCCGGGGCGTTGATGCCTACCAGGCGTACGTGGCGGCGATCAACGAGCACCACGGTGTCGCCGTCCAGGGCAAAGTCCACTTGCACCGTCCGGGCGTCGAGCTGTGCCAGCACCGTCGGCGAAAACAGGCCCGACATCAGCATACAAAATAAAAAGGCGCCGAGTAGCGGCGCCTTTTTGTACGGTAAAACCCGCTGCGGCAGGTTTATTTCTTGGTGCCCATGCTGTATTTCTGGCGGAATTTCTCCACCCGGCCACCGCTATCCACCACCTTTTGCTTGCCGGTGTAAAACGGATGGCAGGAAGAACACACGTCCAGGCCGAGATCGCGACCGGCGGTGGAGCGGGTGGTGAAGGTGTTGCCACAGGCGCAGGTCACCTGGACCTCTTTGTATTCGGGATGGATGGCTTCTTTCATGGCTTTACCTCAAATGGTTTTTGGGCGGCACGAACCCAAGGGCCGGGCATATTAAGCAAAACCGGGTGCGGATGCAAGTTGGCCATTTAACGCTTCATGGAGTCGAAGAATTCGCCGTTATTCTTGGTGGATTTAAGCTTGTCCAGCAGGAATTCCGAGGCCTCCATGTCGTCCATGGGGTGCAGCAGCTTGCGCAGTATCCACATCTTTTGCAACTCCGTCGGGTCGATGAGCAACTCCTCGCGGCGGGTGCCGGAGCGATTGATATTGAGGGCTGGGTAGACGCGTTTTTCCGACAGCCGCCGGTCCAGGTGGATCTCCATGTTGCCGGTACCTTTGAATTCTTCGTAGATCACATCGTCCATCTTGGAGCCGGTCTCGATCAGGGCGGTGGCGAGGATGGTCAGGCTGCCGCCCTCTTCGATGTTGCGCGCCGCGCCGAAAAAGCGCTTGGGGCGTTGCAAGGCGTTGGCGTCCACGCCGCCGGTGAGCACCTTGCCCGAGGCCGGCACCACGGTGTTGTAGGCGCGCGCCAGGCGGGTAATGGAGTCGAGCAGAATAATCACATCACGCTTATGTTCCACCAGGCGCTTGGCCTTTTCTATTACCATCTCCGCCACTTGCACGTGGCGGGTGGCGGGCTCGTCGAAGGTGGAGGCGATGACTTCGCCGCGCACCGAGCGCTGCATTTCCGTTACTTCTTCCGGGCGCTCGTCGATGAGCAGTACGATGAGCAGGCATTCCGGGTGATTGGCGGTAATGGACTGGGCGATATTCTGCAGCATGACTGTCTTGCCACTCTTGGGCGAGGACACGATCAGGCCGCGTTGCCCCATGCCTATGGGCGCGATGAGATCGATGATGCGTCCGGTGAGATTTTCGCTGGCGCTGCTGTCGCGCTCGAGCTTGAGGCGGCGGTTGGGATGGAGCGGGGTGAGATTTTCGAATAGGACTTTGTTCTTGGCTTCTTCCGGCGGCTGGTAGTTAATTTGCTCGACCTTGAGCAGCGCGAAATAGCGTTCCGATTCCTTAGGCGGGCGAATAGTGCCGCTGACCGTGTCGCCGGTGCGCAGATTGAAGCGGCGTATCTGCGAGGGCGACACGTAGATGTCGTCCGGCCCGGCCAGATACGAACTGTCGGCGGAGCGCAGGAAGCCGAATCCGTCCTGCAGGATTTCCACCACGCCTTCGCCGGTGATGTCCTCGCCTTTTTTGGCCTGGGCCTTGAGCAGGGCGAAAATGAGGTCCTGTTTACGCAGGCGGCTGCCGCCTTCCAGGTCCATGGCGGCGGCCATTTCAACTAATTCGGTAGCGGGTTTTTTCTTGAGTTCGGACAGATTCATAGTAGTAGTTTTGGGTCGGTAGAAGGTGGCGGCTTAGGTGCAGGGCGGGAATGCGGGCTTGCCCAAAGGGCAGCCATGCGAGTTTGAACGGGTTTAGCTTAAAGTGGGTTGGATTAAATCTGGGAAATTAAAATCGATACTTGATGCAAGGTTAGCACCTGTTCCGGTCGACGTCTAGTGCGGCCGGAACAGGGATAAGGTTTTAAAGATTTCCGTCTATGAAAGCCGACAACTGGGACTTGGACACGGCCCCCACCTTGGTGGCTTCCACATTACCATCCTTGAACAACATGAGGGTGGGGATGCCGCGTATACCGTATTTAGGCGGGGTGCCCGGGTTTTCGTCGATGTTGAGTTTGGCGATTTTGAGCTTGCCGCTATATTCGCCGGCGATTTCTTCCAGAATAGGGCCGATCATCTTGCACGGACCGCACCACTCCGCCCAAAAATCCACCAGCACCGGACCCGTTGCCTTCAGTACTTCTTGGTCAAACGAGGTGTCGGTAACGTAGGTAATACTATCGCTCATGATGCACTTCTCCATTACGGATGCACGGCCACAACAGTTGGAGGAAACCGAACCGTCTGTTTTGTGGGTATTGTTCGGGGTTGCGCCGATATTTGAGCGGAATCGTCGCGGCAATGCAAGCTTGGCGTGCAAATAGTAATTTCCGGCGAATTTCACGATTAACTGTCCCCAAGACACTGATTTCCTGATATTCTGCGGTTTCAACATGAGCAGCGACCATTTAAGCGAAAAAGCCTTTGCCGACTTAGGCTTACCAGAACCTCTGTTACAGGGGGTGCGTGATGCCGGCTTCGACTACTGTACCCCCATCCAGGCGGGCACCCTGCCCCTGGCTTTAGCCGGCAAGGACGTGGCGGGTCAGGCCCAAACCGGTACCGGCAAAACCGCGGCGTTCTTACTCGCGGCCTTTAACCATCTCCTGACTCACCCGGCGGATGGTGTGCGCTTACCAACTCAACCGCGCGCGATTATGCTGGCCCCGACCCGGGAGCTCGCCATACAAATCCACAAGGACGCCGAAGTCCTGGGTCGTCATACCGGCCTGCGTCTGGGACTGGTATACGGTGGTACTGGCTACGATACCCAGCGCAAGATGCTGGAAGAAGGCGTGGATGTGCTGATAGGCACCCCCGGGCGGCTCATCGATTATTTCAAGCAGAATATATTCGACCTCAAAGCGGTGCAGGTCATGGTGATGGACGAGGCCGATAGCATGTTCGACCTCGGCTTTATCAAGGACATCCGCTTTCTGCTGAACCGCATGCCGCCGCCGGCTGAGCGCCTAGGCATGTTATTTTCGGCGACGCTTTCTTACCGCGTTATCGAGCTCGCCTACGAGCACATGAACAACCCCGAGCTCGTCAAGATCGAATCCGACAAGGTCACCGCCGATGGCGTGACCCAAATCATGTACCACGCCGCCAACGACGAAAAGATTCCCTTGCTAGTGGGTTTGTTACGCCATATGGATCCGCACCGCAGCCTGGTGTTTACCAATACCAAGGGCGCGGCCGAGCGCGTGGCGGCGTGGCTCACCGGCAATGGCTTCACCGCCGAAGTGATTTCCGGCGATGTGCCGCAGAACAAACGCGAAAAACTCTTGCAACAGTTCGTGTCCGGCGAATTACCCATTTTGGTGGCGACCGACGTCGCGGCGCGTGGTCTGCATATTCCCGATGTGAGCCATGTATTCAATTTCGATCTGCCCCAGGACGCGGAGGATTACGTACACCGTATCGGACGCACCGCGCGCGCCGGCGCCAGCGGCGATGCCGTGGGCTTTGCCTGCGAGGAGTACGCGTTTTCGCTGATGGATATCGAACAGTTCATCGGCTACAAAATCCCCGTGGGTCGCATCACCCCAGAGCTTTTGGCCAAGTTGGCGCGGCCGGCGCACCGGGCGCGGCCCGAGTATGAGCAAGGCCGCGGCGATCGACGTCCCCCGCGCAGTAAAGGCCGTCCGTCCACCGCCGAGCGTGGGCGCCGCCCGGGTAGCGCTTCCTATAGGCAAGCTTCACCGGCGGCCGCTTCAGACGTAGTCCCAACGCTGCCCAGCTCCGAATCGAGATCGGAGCCCAGAAAGGAACCACCCGCAGCAATCCCCGCTGCAAGCGTCCAGCAGCCACCGGCACGGCCGCCGTCGGCGAAACCCTTGCATAGACGCAAACAATCGGAAAAACCCATCATCGGTTAGGATTGGGAGAACAGCCATGGCCAAAATCATTCCTATAAGCGGCGATGAAATCACCGATTTCGACCGAATACAGCAGCGCCTGGCGCGGCTGGCCATTACCCTCAACTCCTGGCCCGCACCCACGAGCACCCGCGCCCACACACTGCTGGGGCAGAAGAGCCTGAACGACACGGAAAAAGAAGAACTCCTCACGGCGGTGGACCATCGCTTCGAAGAGCTCAAGCGCAGCAATGGCTATACCACCCGCGACCTGGTGGTGATCCATGAAGACATCCCGGGCCTCGCGGACATGCTGGCCAAATTCGAAAAAATTCATTACCACACCGATGACGAAGTGCGTTACATCCTCGCCGGGCGTGGTTACTTCGGTTTCGTGGAACCGAACGGCGATCAGTTCCTCCTGGAAGTCAGTGCCGGCGATTACATTAATGTGCCGGCCAATACCGAGCACTGGTTCGAGATGCGGGACTCCAAGCGCATCAAGGCGGCGCGCTATTTCATCGACACCTCAGGCTGGACCCCGGTATACACTCAGCGCGCAATGACGTTTGCCTGACTTGCAAGCATCGGCCTGATGTCTACCCGCGTTTCCTTAAAATATAAATAAACAATCGCTATGGCCCGTGTACTCGACGATCTTGCGCCGCGCACCGCCCTGGTCGAGATTGCGCGTGATTTCCATAGCCGCGGCTGGATGGCAGGCAGTGCCGGCAATGTGAGCGTGCGCGACGGCACTGATCACTTCTGGGTCAGCGCCAGCGGCCGGCCCAAGGGCCGGCTCGAGGAAAACGATTTTCTGCTGGTGCGCGTGGCCGACGGGGCAGTCATAGACCGTATTGTGCCGGCCAACAAACCGTCCGCTGAAACCGCCATCCATCGCACGATCTATGCGCTGTTTCCCGAGGCGCGCGCCTGCCTGCATGGCCACAGCGTCGACGGCATGTGGGTGGCGGATAGCGCCAAGCCGAAAGCCAAATCTCTGTCTCTACCGCCGATTGAAATGATTAAGGGCTTCGATATCTGGAATCAGCACCCCAAGGTGGACCTGCCGTTATTTGAAAACCATCTGGACGTAACACACATTGCGCGCGATATGGAGGTGCGTTTCGCTGCATCGCCGCCGCCACTCACCGCGCTGGTGGTGCGCAGCCATGGCGCCACGGTGTGGGGCGCCAGCCTGCAGGAGGCATACAACCGTTTCGAAATCCTGGAGTTTATTTTATCCTACATGGCCAAGGCACGGACGCGTTGAGACCAGCATGCACCCCCCACTCGCGGAGTCAGGAACATGAAAGTATTTAAAATCAGTCTCGGGCTCATCGTGGGATTGATATTGCTGTTACTGCTCGGCTCCTTGTGGCTGCCGCCCCAGTGGCAGGTGGAGCGCAGCATACGCATCAAGGCGGCGCCGGCCGAGGTTTTTCCTTACTTCAATAATCTCACTAAATGGCCTGAGTGGACCGCCTGGTACCAGGGTGAGTCCCAACCGGTAACGCGCTACAGCGGTCCCGAGGCCGGGGTCGGGGCCATGAGCGAGTGGCAAGATGCCAGCGGCCAGGGCGCGATGACTATTACGGTAAGCGTCCCGGACTGGGGCATGACGTACAGCCTATCTTTTGAACACGGTGAGTTCACGGCCCACGGCGAGATCCTGCTTGCGCCGGTAGCGGACGGCACCCACGTCACTTGGCGTATGCGTGGCGAGGTCGGCATGAACCCCGTGGCCAAGTATTTTGGGTTGCTGATGGACTACCAGATAGGCGCCGACTTCGAACAAAGCCTGGCCAACCTAAAGCGCAAGCTAGAAACCAAAGGCTGAGCGCGTTCGCACGGGAAAAAGTGGTGTCGAGGGGTTGCATCTGCCCCGGGCCACCCCTATGCCCAGTGAGAATCAACGAGTTATGTTGGGTGAAAAAAATTGGTAAGCAGCGCGCACAATCCATTTTCTTCATGGATCGGTGAATTCATTCGGCGCGGCAACAGGTTTCTTATCCACAGACATATTTGATACTATGCTTACAGCTATCGAAGTCTCTAAATAGCCGAGCAGTGAAGGACGCCCACCCAAATCCATGCAGACCCCCAAAAGCCTAGAACCCTTGCTTCGCGATGGTCTCATCGACGAAGTCATACGCCCGCTCAAAAGCGGCAAAGAGGCCTCGGTATACGTGGTTCG
>JANOTM010000189.1:0-2139 GCA_031416355.1 Gammaproteobacteria bacterium | reverse complement strand
GTGTGCTCCTGCATTACTCTACCTCCTCCATCCCTGGAGTCGTGCTCCCTGCGTGGCTCGTCCTCCCGCCATCTCGGCGCCTGTTCCCGACAGCGCTCTACCTCGCCCATCCATGGGCTCGCCTGGCGGTCGCCTACCCCTTCCACAGGGAGAGGGGTTTAAGCCTCTCCTTTTATTTGGATAGGCGCTCCAAGTAATCCCCACGCAGGAGGCCATAGTCGTCGGTATCATAATATTGATCGGCCTTGCGTATGTGTGCGGGCCTATGGCCTTCGTGCACCATGCCGAGTTTTTCCAGCACGCGGCCGGACGCCGGATTGATGTTGGCGATGAAGGCGTGCATCTTATTAAGCCCAAGCGTATTAAAACCAAATCCGACCACTGCCGTTGCTGCCTCGGTACAATAACCTAGATTCCAATAAGGCTTACCTATCCAGTAACCGATGCTGGCGTTGTTGTCGCGTTTGTTAACGTGGACTCCGATGCTACCGATCAGTTCCGCCGTTGCACGCAGGCAAATAGCAAAAACGAAAATCCCACCTTTGCGTGCCTGGGTAGCGTGAGTTGCAATCCACCGTTCCGCTAAGCCATCGGTGTAAGGGTGGGGAATAACTAGGGTGGTTGCCGCCACCGCCGGGTCACCGGCCAATCGTTGTACGGCATGCGCATCGGCCGCAGTGAACGCGCGCAATACCAGTCGTTGCGTTTCGATCACCGGTACGCGGTTGATGGCCATGGCTTAACACCGGCTATTCAAAACAGCGACGCGCTGAGCTCGCCTATCGCCGCAAGCATTTCCGGATCGTCGGTGATGGCCTCGGCGATGGCGCCGCGGCAGGCGCGGCGCGGGTCTATGCCGGTGGCCATGAGCTTGGCGGCGTGTACCAGCAGCCGGGTGCTGGCGCCTTCGTCGAGTCCGTTGCCCTTGAGGTTGCGCGTCATGCCGGCGAACTTGACCAGGCGTTCCGCCATGCCGGCGTCGATGCCGGATTCGTGCATGATGATCTGCTTTTCCAGGGCCGCGGGCGGGTAATCGAATTCTATGGCCACGAAGCGCTGGCGCGTACTTTGCTTGAGATCTTTGAGCACGCTCTGATAGCCGGGGTTGTACGAAATGGCGAGACAGAATTCGGGCGTGGCCGCGAGCAGTTCGCCGGTTTTTTCCACTGGCAGCACGCGCCGGTCGTCCGCCAGGGGGTGGATGACCACGGTGGTGTCTTTGCGTGCCTCGACAATTTCATCCAAATAACAGATGGCGCCCATGCGCACGGCCCGGGCAAGGGGGCCGTCTACCCATACGGTTTGCCCGGCTGTTATAAGGTATCGGCCCACCAGGTCGGAGGCGGTGAGGTCGTCATGGCAGGAGACGGTAATCAGGGGCCGCTTTAACCGCCAGGCCATGTGCTCCATGAAGCGGGTTTTGCCGCAGCCAGTGGGTCCCTTGAGCAATACCGGGATCAAATTGCGGTAGGCCGCTTCAAACAGGGGGATTTCCGCACCCTGGGGCTCATAATAAGGTTCGGATGAAATGAAATAGTCTGGGGCATTCAAAGCGCGCGCGTCCACAAAATTCCCTTATTAATAAAGTGAGATTAGGTCGATCTATACGTTAATATGATGAAGCGCCAGTATGCCAAAAAACAGAGGGGAATAGAAAAATGCTTATTCAAATGGGCTTTAGGCCCGAACTAAGGTGGAGGCACTGTTAGGTACTTAATCAACCCACACCTAGCCCTCATCTCGGCCCTTCTCCCAGAGGGCATAGGTATCTATACAAGTTTTAAACATAACGCCTTAATTTCAGTGCCGCATGGATCACAGTAGCAACGAGACAAGGGTGGGCGACCGCCATGGATGGCGGAAGTACTGGAAACGCAGGAGCAGTTTCCAGTGAATCGCCCACCAGCGTGTGCCGGCCGAGGCCGCGTGTGGTGGGCGATGCCCACCCTACCCGGTTTGTGTAGATACCTGTGCCCAAGGGGGAGAAGGGCTAAAAACCCCTACCCATGAACCGGCCGCAGGCCGACCGGCTTTCCCTCTCCCGCGTTTTTGCGGGAGAGGGTGGCCCGCAGGGCCGGGTGAGGGAAGAGAGCGCACGGTTCATGGCGTCAATTCGCGGCAACACCGCTTTGGCCGTGC
>JANOTM010000188.1:0-15030 GCA_031416355.1 Gammaproteobacteria bacterium | reverse complement strand
GGCGCGGTTAGCAAAACCCTTAATCTCACGCTGGAAATACTCGCCGTAAAGCACCACATTGTGCCAGTCCAGGGTGCCGCCAGCGCTGCTGAAGGTCACGTCGTCTTCACGTACACCGAAAGCTGGTGCGCTCACCAAAGTTTGCAGGTAACCAGCGCGCACGGTAAACACATCCGTGCCTACGCTTAAATTAATGCCCGCCATACGGTCGGCAGTGAAATCGGCATATACCACATCGCCAAAAGAACGTGGTGCTACCGAGGGGACCGGCCCTCCTAATAAAGTCGGCACACCGGGCACCACTTCTTGCGGCACCAAGGCCTGTGCCCCCTGACTGGTTCCGTAGTAAGGTTGGAACAAAAAGGTAAAGTCACCCACGTTCATGCGTAATAGCATGTCTACACCATTGATCGTGGAGATCGGATTAGAACTGTACACTTCCTGGGGCGGACGTATCCAGGGATAGGCATAACCCACTTCGATGTAATCCGAAATCAAAAAGGTAGTAAGCTTCACCTTACCGCCACGTAACGCCAACGGATCGCTAACATGGTAGGTAACGAATGCCCAATCGGCCTTCATGCTGTAGTTGTCTTCGCGCCCGCGGGCAAGCAACTGTCCCGTCACGTCTATTTTTGGATTAACCTTGGCCGAAATCTGGATACCGATACGGCTATCATTGGAAAATCCCACGCTATTGGTGATATTGCCATCCTGGCTAACGACGCCGCCTGCAGAGCTACCGCCTAGAGTGGTAACATTGGTATCACTGTATACAGCGCCTGCGGTCATAAAACCGTTCAAAGTAATGCCTTGCACCGCATACACCTCTCCCGCACCCAGGCATAAACACATCGCCAGGGCATTCATCAGCCGATTCTTCATTTGGATAACTCCTCACTCTTAATTTGGTACTTATAAATTATGGAATTTATATTTATTATGGACGCTACGTGCATATCAACAACGTGAAAGTGAAGCAACATTTAGAAACTTTCGCAACTATCTGAAATTAGGGTCTATTTCAATTGACGATATCTCGATAACTATAGCGCATCTCATTACCCTTGCCACTGTTTTTTAACATCATAATGTACCTTATTAGTAGGGAAACTGTTGCAGCACAAAGGCTTATCTAGCTTTCATGATATCTTTCCCCAGGGTCATGATGGCTAATAAAATAACATGTTCCTGTCCTTGGCTCCCCTGCCCTTATTCTTCCGCTAACCATTTATCCGCTAACCTTGGCGGATTGTCCGATGCGCATACCGGTTCCTTACTTTTGGTGCCATAGTTTCCCCAAGCATAGGCATCATGGATCGTTTCCCTATCATCGACCTGACCCGTCGGACATGAGGATTTTCGCTTTGGGTATTTTTTATAAGGACTGCCCGCATTGCGCCACCACCCATGCCGCTAGCACCGACATGTGCGGTTGCGGTTACGTGTTCCATGGCGAAAAGCTTGAGGAACCACACCGGGTACCCGAGCTAGTGGCCCAGGAAGAAAAGCTCTACGAGGCTTATCTCGCTGCCCGTCTTGAACAAGCGGTGGTGGAAGCCCAACAAGCCCAAATCGCGGTACATACAGGTCCCAAAAGCCTCCAAAGTATTGCCCAGGCGGAAGAAGCGGTAAAAGCCCTGGCCCACGCCAAGGCCGATTACGATACTCAGGCGGCCAAAACAGCAGAAGCGGTCAAAATGGCGGAAATCGCCAAAACTACATTGGCCATCAAACACAGATCCACTAATAAAACAGTGCGCGTAGTGTCCTCAGCCAGCCTACCCGCTCGGAAAGCGCATCACAGCGTCGCTCCCCTAGAAAAAGCCGAAAAGAGGGCGCATACCTCCACCAAGGTAAAATCCAAGAAATCCAACACCACGGACCCGCGCCGACTCCAAGCCAAACAGGCGGAACGGGCCCGGCTCCAAGCAGAACAGGTACAGCAGGCCGAGGAAGCCCGCAGCAAGGCTAAAAAACTAAAGCATGCCGAAGAAGTAAGCATGCGGGCAGAAAACACGCGCAAGGCCGAAGAGGCCAAAATGCAAGCAGAGCAACTGCGTCAGGCCGAACGGGCACGTGAGGCCGAAAAAGGAAAACATGCCGAAGAGACGCGCGTACAGGCTGAAAATAAACGCAAAACCGAACAGGCCAAGCTACAAGTACAACAATTACGCCAAGCCGAACGGGCGCGCGGCGCTGCTGAAAAAATAAAGCGTGCCGAAGACGCCCAAATACTAGCGCAACAAGCTCGGCAGGCCGAGGAGATGCGCATTCAGACGGCTAAAGTAAAACAGGCTGAACACGCTGCAGCCCGTGCCTATCTGGCGGCGCAAACCGCCAAGGCCGAGCAGGTCTTGAAGACTGCGCAAGCCAGCAAGATCCGCGAACAGACACTCGCACAAGGGGGCTTTAAAGCGGCGCAGGCGGCCAGGGCTGCGCAGATCATGCTCAGCAACAAGGAATGTCCCAATTGCACCGGCACGGTGCCCCATCATCGCAATCAGTGTGGGTGTGGTTACACCTTCACCTTGGGCGAAAACGAATTACCGGGCTTGTCACTTAGCCCGACGGAGACAAAGGAATTGTTCTCGTCGATATCTAGCAAATCTATAAAGTCGGGTTGATAGCGATCAAATGTAGTCGCTGCCTTTCACTGTCTGCGGTTTGACCGGATGTAGCAACACGCCGCGCCCAGCCGCCTTGCGTTGCCATTCGCGCGCCGATTCCTGAGCCAGTTGTTCACTGGCGCTGCGCTTCCCCCCCACCCAACGGTCCATCAGTACGCAGGCCGTCAAATCGCCCGCGACATTAAGCGCGGTGCGGGACATATCGAGTATGCGGTCCACACCCATAATCAATGCCACGGCGGCGGCAGGAATCCCGATGCTACCAAGCACTACTGAAAGAATAATAAGGCCCACGCCGGGTGTCCCGGCGGAACCTATGGACACACCTACCGCGACAAATATCACCAGTAATAGTCCACTCAAACCGATCTCTACACCAAAAATCTGCGCCAGAAACATGGTCGCCACGGCCTGATACAGCGCGGTGCCGGTCATATTCATGGTCGCACCCAGGGGGATCACCAGCTGTGAAATCGAGGGTCGTACGCCGAATTTCTCTTCTGCGGTTTTAATGGACAGTGGCATGATCACCGCCGAACTCGAGGTGGAAAACGCCAGCAGCAAGGTCTTACGCATACCGCGCAGGGAATTTGCCAGGGACTGGCGTGTGGCAATCAGCAGCAGCACTAAATACACCGCGAATAACGCCAGGAATCCGAGCAACACGGTTGCTATATATACACCCATGCCGAGTAGTAGCGAGACACCAATGCGCGAAGTCATCTGAACGATGAGCCCGAATACCGCGAGCGGTGCCAGCCACATGGCCCAGCGCACCACGGTCATGCAAACTTCTTGCAGCGATCCCAGAAGCTCCAATAGAGGCTTGGATTGGACCGGCGGCATCATCACCAATGCGATTCCGAAAATAACCGCGAGCAACACCACCTGTAGCATTTGCCCTTCCACCATGGAGCCCAGGGGATTGGTCGGTAGCACCGTAACGATGAGTTGCGGCAGCGTATCGAACGTGGGAGGCGTAACGATCTGTCCAGCGGTCGCCACCGGTATGGTTCCCAGCGCCCGGTGCATCGTTTTGGCATCCACATAACTGCCGGGCGCAATGACAGACGACAACCACATGCCGATAGCAATGGCCAGGGCCGTGGTCGCGACTATATATAAAACGAGGCCAAGTATGGTTTTTCGCAAATAACTTGCGTCTTCGCTCGCCGCTAGACCACGTATGATCGAGGCAAATACCAGCGGCACCACGATCATCTGTATAAGCGCTAGAAAAAGCCTGCCCGGCAGCGCCAGCCAATTGCTGATATGCGCTGCCGCCTTAGCCGGTAGCCAGCCAACCGAGGGTCCTAGGAGTACGCCCAGGGCGAGACCCAGAACCATGGCGATAGATACCTGTAACCCTAAGCGGCCACGCACGAGTCCTTGCAATGAACTGCTAAGATGCTTCAGAGATCGTAACTGCAGCAACTCCATAGGATGTGTCATTTTTCCTCCCTCGCTACCGGACTAGGCCTCATTAAGAGCCCCAGGGAACTCATAACAGAGTTATTTCATAAAAGCGAGAAACAAATTATTCATGCGCGTTACAAATCCCGCCGGGTCCTCCAGCTCGCCACCTTCACTGAGCAGCGCCTGATCGAACAGAACCCGGGACCAATCGGCAAAGTGAGCGTCCTGCGTGCCCTCCCGCAGACGCGCAACAATCGGATGACCCACGTTAATTTCCAATATGGGTTTGGATGTGGTCACCTTCTGACCGGCCGCTTGCAATAGGCGCTCGAAGTTGGCGTTGAGATCGTGTTCTTCCCGCACCAGACAGGCGGGAGAACTCGTCAAGCGATGAGTAATACGTACCTCTTTGACCTTATCCTCCAAGGCTTGCTGGATACGTTCCAACAGATCTTTAAATTCGGCAGCGGCTTCCTTGTTTTTTTCCTGCGTGTCCTTATCGTCCAGTTCGCCAAGATCGAGCGCGCCGCGCGTTATGGACTGTAGCGACTTCCCTTCGAATTCCGTGAGGTGATTGACAACCCATTCGTCGATGCGGTCGGACAAAAGCAATACTTCTATGCCCTTGGACCGGAATATTTCGAGATGCGGGCTGTTTTTTGCCGCTAGAAAGGCTTCCGCGGTGACGTAGTAAATCTTTTTCTGCCCCGCCTTCATGCGGCCGACATAATCCGCAAGTGCGGCATGCTGGGCATCGGTGTCATTCAAAGTAGAGGCGAAACGCAGCAGCTTGGCGAGGCGCTCGCGGTTGGCGCTATCCTCCACCACGCCCTCTTTCAGCACCTGACCAAACTGCCCCCAGAAGCCGGCATATTTATCTTTGTCTTTATCGGCTAGTTCTTCCAGCAAATCCAATATTTTGCGTACTGAGCCGTTGCGTATCGCCTCGATATCTTTACTGTGCTGAAGTATTTCACGCGATACGTTGAGCGGCAGGTCGCTGGAGTCGATCACGCCACGCACAAAGCGCAGATAATTCGGCAGCAATTGCTCGGCATCGTCCATAATAAAGACGCGCCGGACATAGAGTTTTATCCCATGCCTACGATCACGATCCCACAGATCGAAGGGCGCGCGTTTAGGGATGTACAGAAGAGCAATATATTCAAGCTTACCTTCCACTCGGCTGTGCACATGCGCTAGAGGTGGCTCGAAATCATGCGCCACGTGCTTATAAAATTCGTCATATTCTTCTTGCGTGATCTCGATGCGCGGGCGCGCCCACAGGGCTGAGGCGCTATTGACGGTCACGTCTTCGTCCTTATCCTCGGATTTCATGACAATAGGCAAGGAAATATGATCGGAATACTTGCGCACCAGTGTGCGCAAACGGCTGTCATTGAGAAATTCACTTTGGTCTTCGCGCAAATGCAAGACCACCTCGGTGCCGCGGGTAGATTTCTCCACGGTCTCCAGGGTGTACTCGCCTTTACCGTCCGATTCCCACAACACCCCGTGTTCTGCCCCGAGACCGGCACGACGCGTGGTTAAGGTTACTTTATCGGCAACGATAAACGCGGAATAGAACCCTACGCCGAACTGTCCGATGAGGCGTGTGTTGTTGGCTTGATCGCCGCTAAGGGATGCCAAAAACTGGCGTGTGCCGGAGCGCGCAATGGTGCCGATGTTATCGACCACCTCGGTACGATTCATGCCTATGCCATTGTCGGAAAGCGTGATGGTGCGGGCCGAGCTATCGTAGTTGATTCTGATCTTTAAATCGCCGTCACCCTCATATAGCGCTTCATCCGCCAGCGCCTCGAATCGCAGTTTATCGGCGGCATCGGAGGCATTTGAAATCAGTTCACGCAGAAAGATTTCCTTGTTGCTATAAAGGGAATGGATCATAAGATCCAAAAGCTGCCGCACCTCGGTCTGAAAACCTAACGTCTCTTTATGCGCTTTAACTGTCATGAAATAGTGGCTCCTTGAGTTCCCGTAACTTCGGACACAGGGAAATTAAGGGCAAAGACCATTAATTGCAAGAGGCGCGGGTACGGCTGCAAGCCTAACCCCCTGTCGCTGGGGGCAGGCGAAGCTGTAGGAGCAGAAATTCTAAAAAAGTGGGACCGTTTAACCTAAGGGGTATACAACAAGCTCGCGAGTGCGTTATAGATAGCGGTATCGTGGTAGTTAAAACAGAGCGCAAGGCCATTTAGCTGGGTGCGTACCACCTTGGCAGGTATGCGGTAATCGTGGGCACGGCCTTTATATTTATAACGCAGGAGAAAATCTACCACCACTGCCTCTCGTACATGACTTACGTCCATATCCAGGAGCACACCGCTCAAACTCATGTTGCGGATACCCCACACCACATGGTGCCTGTGGCCATCGTCGATAATAACGGTATAGGCCACGCCCGCTGGAATGCTGACGCGAGCATCGATTTGCGTTGTCCCTATGATCCGGCTCGACTTGCTCCCAGCCGCGTGATTCTGATGGAGTGCCTCCGCCTGTTTTAACCAGAAACTGTCCGCGGGACTACGGGGGTATTTTTTAATTTCCAGCGTCTGGGTCTCTGCCGCAAGAACAACCGCGGCCGGCACCGTCTTTATCGGCGCTACTTCAACCTTCGGTGGGGTTACTGCTTTTTGCTGGCTCTGGCGTTGTGCGATGCACGCGAGCCAATAGCTGTCGGACGCATCCTGGGGCCTATCATGCGGGGTATCGGTATTGCTAGGGGGTGATAGCTTTTCGTTCATAGCACGCACCTTCGTCATAAAGCGAAACAAACGTCAGTAAAATGGAACTGGCACTCTTCCTTAAAACTTCCGCTGCCATGCTCACAACCGGCGTTGCTTCCCAGACATTCCTTAATGCTGCATGCCCCTTAAATGAAGATACACGTGCGTGCCGCCTAATAACAGGCGAATACTCGCCATTCAGCGCTAAATAGGGGCTTTTCGTCGCCTGCCATCCTGGGATAATACGCGCCTCAGCGGGCGCCAGGTTTAGATACCTGCAGATAAGCAATTCCCGGCATATCGCCTTCCAGGAGGTCACGCAGCTTGTTGCGGGCAGCGTGATCGTAATCACGAAATTTACACACTATTCCCTCTTTTGAAACACGAATAATCTCAGCGGGTAAGCACAAATGCCCGGTTTCATCGGTGTCGTCCAGCAACAGTACTAATTCTACCCACGTCCCGGGCAGCTTGGCTTCGGGTCGCATTGTTACGAAAACGCTGTCCATGCACAAATCCCGCGTGCGCCAGCGCCGAGGGTCCATAAAATCATGATTTACCAATACATCGTAAGACACATTTCTGCGAATAGTAGAGCGCTTTTCATGCTGCATTACACCCTCCTTGCCTGCAATCATAGTTGGTATAGCTATAAACGCGAATGTACAGTGCCGTAGACGTATAGAGATTACGCGCGAACTGGAAGTCTGTATGCCTGTCTACTATGTACGCATAGACTGCGTCAGGTCAACTCTCAGTAGCAAAAATGCTTTCATCAAATTTTAACTAAAGAGCCGCACAATACCCTCCAGAAAAACCTATTTTTGAATCATTCAAGATAAGGTGTATTAATATGCTTGACGTGTCCTTGCAGGACATAGCTCTATTAGTTTGGTAGGATACATAGGCAATAAGTTGATTTTTATATGCATATCCACCTATTGACAGATAAGTTGCTACAACCTGGAGGCTAAGTAGAGGGGTTTGCTATAATGATTAGCTAATATGAAGCACGCATACAATGGCAACCCTCTATAACCGCGATCTGATAGGGCAATGAAGCTTGTCTGACCAAACCACAGGTCAGGATTATTCAAAACAATCATGGAGCGAACGAATGGGTGTCAACATCAAGACGGATAATCTTGCGGAATATACCCTGACCCTGGAAAACTTTTCGGCTTTCTATCGGCGCATTCTTACCATGCGCTTTCCTATCCCAGTGGAAGACGTGCTGGAGCTACGAGACCTGCTGAACCATTCTTCGGAAATCTTTGAAACCCCCGTGGATAATCCGCAAACCCGGGAATTCCAAGATTCGCTGCTTACCGCTATACATTCTTTTGGCATAGAAAACGAGCGTCATTGTTTGCGATTGCTCAACATGCTGGCCATGTTTCGCAGCCTACATTACCAACACAGTATCGATTCACGTAATGCCGAGGAAAGACTGCGCCTACAGCAAGACGTCAATCGGCAGGCCAGGGCACATTCCGTGCGTTACGGTTTGTTTGCCTTACTAGTAACCGCCATTAGTGGATTGGTTTGGGTGGGGCTGAGCGAAGCCCCCTGGTGGCTGAAGCTAACTACCGCGGGGTTTGCGTTGCTTACCTGGGATTATCATCGTTCCCTTCCCACCTTGGACAAAGAAATGGCCAGGGTCACACACCAGCTGAACGAGGTTATCCGAAACCGAGTAGACAGTCTGAATTGGAAGGCACTCATACACAAACTTGCCCTGGTACTCGGATATAAGCAAATCAGTGGAGTGGAGGTGTTCCGCCACAATCACGAGCCCTCAAATAGCGATTACAACTCCCGCATTTACCATTAATACACCCAAGCTGATCTATCGCCCGGCAGGAATAGGCAAGCCTTAGGTGGTATAGAGAAAATTCACCAAGTCAGTGTAGGTCCGGTTATCGTAGCTATCGAATTTAAGCCCGACACCGGCGCCCTGGATACGCGCGATCAGAGCGGGGATCCGATGTTCGATCTGACGCCCCTGATAGCCAAAGGCGATCACCACCTCTACCGTGTCTCCGGTGCGCGCGCCTGTGGTATCCATCTCGACGAACACACCGGCCAGGCTGATGTCCCGTATATTCGATGCGATGGCATAGGTGCTTCCAAAATTAACAAGTATCGTACACGGCACAGCCTTACGTATGCTAGCGCGCTCACGCAATGACGAATCAATGGGCGAACTATCTGCGGTAGGCGAAATGTTTGCACTGACGCTACGTGCAAGCCATATGTCATTCTGAGTATTTTTTTGTTGATCACCCCGATTCGACCGTTTGTTTTCCATGTTCTTGCTCCGTCAGGATAGCCTTAGAAAATCCCATGCCAGGATATACGTCGCGGCACACGCCTTTAAATAATAATATACGCTGACAAAAATAACACACGCAAAACCGGCAACCGCTCGGCGCTTGTCGCGCCTATTTCGTCGCCATGGGTAAAGTGTAATGGTATTTATTCGTCAGTGACACAGCCTTCCGAGGCATTTTTAACGTTTTTAATATATTTATACAGAGTTCCGCGCACGGCCTTATAGGGCGGCATCTTCCACACGGCCTTGCGCGCCGCCAATTCCTGGTCGCTGATGGCCACACTGAGCACGTTGTTGTCGGCATTAATGGTAATCACGTCGCCGTCTTTAATGAGCGCAATCGGACCGCCCTCTTGCGCCTCGGGGACGATGTGTCCAATAATAAATCCGTGCGAGCCGCCGGAAAACCGGCCATCGGTAAGGAGCGCTACATCATTGCCGAGGCCGGCGCCTATGATGGCGGACGTGGGCGTGAGCATTTCCGGCATGCCCGGCCCACCCTTGGGGCCTTCATAGCGGATCACCACCACGTCGCCCTTGACTATGCCTTTCTGCTCCAGGGCCGCAAGCATGGCCTCTTCCCCATCGAACACCCGTGCCGGGCCGGTGAATTTTAATCCTTCCTTGCCGGTGATCTTGGCGACCGCACCGCCGGGAGCAAGGTTGCCCTTAAGGATGCGGATGTGGCCGGAAGATTTGATCGGATTTTTCAACTCATGGAATACGTCCTGGCCCGGGGTGAGCCCCGGCAGACCCGCAAGATTCTCGGCCATGGTCTTGCCGCTGACCGTGAGGCAGTCACCGTCCAGAAATTTGTGTTCCAGTAGATATTTCATGACCGCCGGCGTCCCGCCTACCTTGTGCAGGTCTTCCATAAGATAACGCCCACTCGGCTTGAGATCGGCGAGAAACGCAATACGATCGCTGACCTGCTGGAAATCGTCGATGCCGAGCTGCACCCCCACGGCGCGCGCCATGGCAATAAGGTGCAACACCGCATTGGTCGAACCACCCAGGGCCATGACCATGACCATGGCATTCTCGAACGCCACGCGCGTCATAATGTCGCGCGGCTTGATGTCCTGCTCCAGCAAATGGCGTATGGCGACGCCGGCATGGAAACACTCTTTGAGTTTGTCCGCGTATTCCGCCGGGGTCGAAGAACTATAGGGCAAGGACATACCCATGGCCTCTATGGCCGACGCCATGGTGTTGGCGGTGTACATGCCGCCACAGGCACCGGCGCCGGGACAGGCGTGGCGCACGATGTCCTGGCGCGTCGCCTCGGTGATCTTGCCGGTGATGAATTCGCCGTAACTCTGAAACGCGGAGATGACGTCCAGGGTCGCGCCGTCCTTGCCGTGACCGGGCTTGATGGTACCGCCGTAAATCATGAGCGCCGGCCGGTTGATGCGTCCCATGGCCATGATCACACCGGGCATATTCTTGTCGCAGCCGGGTAGGGAAATATTGGCGTCGTACCACTGGGCGCACATGACGGTTTCTATGGAATCGGCGATGAGGTCGCGCGATTGCAGCGAGTAGCTCATGCCATCGGTGCCCATGGAGATGCCGTCGCTCACGCCTATGGTATTAAAGCGCATACCCACCAGACCGGCCGCTACCACCCCGCGCTTCACCTCTGCTGCCAGGTCGTTGAGATGCATGTTACAGGTATTGCCCTCCCACCAAACGCTGGAAATACCCACCTGCGCCTTGTCCATGTCGGCCTCGGTCAGGCCGGCCCCATATAACATAGCCTGGGAGGCGCCCTGGGATTTGGGCTGGGTGACGCGGGAACTGTAGCGGTTCAACTTATGACTCATGACACTCTCCATTGCATGCAACCGGCGCTATCGCACCTGAGCGTCTTATTGTAAAACATCGGCGTCCCCTGGGACACTCGGGTCTCACGACCATTTTCGACGCCTAAAATACCAGTACATGGCGACACCCGCCACCGCCATCAGCACCAACGCCATGAGATAACCCCAGCGCCAACCGAGCTCCGGCATGTGGCGAAAGTTCATACCGTAAATGCCGGCAATGAGGGTCGGCGGCATAAACAGGGTGGTGATGACGGTCAATACCTTGATCACCTCATTCAGCCGGTTGGTCATGCTGGAAAGATAAATTTCCACCATGCCGGCGAGCATGTCGCGCAGGGTTTCGATAGTCTCGATGGCATGGACCGTGTGATCGTACACGTCGCGCAGATAGATCAGGGTCGATTTCTTTATCAGCGACGATTCCAAGCGCTCCAGGCCGGTAACCACCTCCCGCACCGGCCACACCGAGCGCCGCGCAAAGATCATTTCACGTTTCAGCTTATGGATATCGCGCAAGGTGCGGGACTGGGGATTTCTTACCACATCATCTTCGATCTGGTCCACCCGCTCCCCCAGTTTCTCAAGCATGACGAAATAGTTGTCCACCATGGCGTCCACTAGGGAGTAGGCCAGGTAATCGACGCCGAGGCTGCGGATTCTTCCTTTGGAAAGGCGTAGGCGCTCGCGCACCGGTGCTAGATGGTCATCGGCGGCGGATTCCTGGAAGGAAATGAGATAGCTGTCCCCTACTATCAGACTCACCTGCTGGCTGACGATCTCGTGCCGCTTTTCATCATAAGAAAGCACCTTGAGAACGATATAGAGATAGTCGCCATAGTCTTCCATCTTAGGACGTTGATCGGTGTTGACGATGTCTTCCAACACCAGGGGATGCACACCGAACGCGTGGCCGAGTTTTTCCAGCACATCCACCTGGCTGAGCCCGTAGACATTGATCCAGCGCGGCCGGTTACCGATTTTATAGACTTGGAGGTCTTCGGTGGCAGTAATGTTCTTTTCGGTAAAATGCTCCACGTCGTACTCGTAAACCACCATGCGTATTTGCTCGCCGGTAGGTTCTCCAGTGTGGATCAGAGTACCTGGCGGCAGACCGGCTTTTTTGGAGCGTTTTTTACTGAATTTGGTCATGAAATTTCCTCAAAAGGGCAATGACATCGCGCACACCTAGTCCATACGGGGGTATCATGTCGCTGAATATGCTCTAACCCCAGCACCGATGTCAAAATACCGCACACACGGCAACAGCTGTGTGTTACACACCATTGTTGTCGTCCTCGTCAATAAGGTATAACAGTAGCCGTACACGGGGTGCGGCGTTCTACTACCTTCCCGCCGGCCCGAGCGAATATACGATAAGGAGCGTCTATGCACATAGGTATCGTTGGACTGGGGCGCATGGGCGCCAACATGGCGCGACGCCTGCGGCGCCACGACATCACCGTCAGCGCTTATAATCGCAGCCATCAAGTCGCCACCGATTTGGCACGGGAGACCGGACTGGTAGCGGCCGCTACCCTGGAGGAACTCGTCGCCGGTCTTAAGCAACCGCGCACGGTATGGCTGATGCTCCCGGCGGGGGCGGCCACGCAGCAGGCTATCGATGAGATTGTTCCATTGCTCAGCGCAGGCGATATCTTAGTGGACGGTGCCAATGCCTTCTATAAAGACTCCATGGCGCGCGCCGCCGCCCTGGAACAACACCACATCCATTTCATCGATGCCGGCGTCTCCGGCGGGGTCTGGGGCCGGGACTTCGGTTATGCCCTGATGCTGGGCGGTAAGGCCGCCGCCATCAAACACCTGGAGCCGGCAATCAAGGCCTTGGCGCCCTCCCCCGATAGCGGCTGGCTGCACTGCGGCCCGAGCGGCGCCGGCCACTTCGTCAAGATGATACATAACGGTATCGAATACGGCATGATGCAGGCCCTGGCGGAAGGCCTGGCGCTGCTGGAGGGACGCGCCGACTTCGGCCTGGACCTCGCGGCCATCACCGAAATGTGGCGTCACGGTAGCGTGGTGCGCTCCTGGCTCCTGGATCTCACTGCCGAATTTCTCAAACACGACCAAACACTGGAACATGTCGCACCCTACGTCGCGGATTCCGGCGAAGGCCGCTGGACCGTACTGGAAGCGGTGGAACAGGGCATGCCGGCACCGGTTATGAGTCTGGCATTAATGATGCGCTTCGCCAGCCAAGGCAATAACGACTATTCGGCCAAGCTCCTGGCCATGATGCGCAAGTCTTTCGGCGGCCACGCGCTGGGCGACCAGGGCCCGCCATGAACGCCGCCGGCATACACTATCCGTGCAGCTTCGTGATCTTCGGCGCCACCGGCAATCTCGCCTCCAACAAACTGCTGCCGGGCCTGTATCACTTGGACGCGGCCGCGCGCCTGCCGGAGAATTTAAATTTCGTCGCCGTCGCACGCCGCCCCTGGGGGCCGGTGGAATGGCAGGACCACATGCTGGCGCTGCTGCGCCAACAGCTGGGCAAGCGCTTCGATCAAACCGCCTACACGCGCTTCGCCGCGCGCTTTCACTATTTACAAGGCGATATCCACGACCTCGCGGCCTACCGCCAACTGGCGGAGATGTTAAGCAGCCCGCGCATGGGCAGCTGCGCCAACGTGGTGTTCTATCTCGCCATCAAGCCGGCTGAGTTCTCCTCGGTGGTGACGCACCTCGATAAAGCCGGCTTGAGCAAAAAGAGTGGGCAACACCGCATCGTGGTGGAAAAACCCTTCGGCGAGGATATCGAAAGCGCGCACATGCTCAACGAACAGCTGCACAAGCACTTCGACGAACAGCAGATCTACCGCATCGATCATTACCTGGGCAAGGAAACGGTTCAGAATCTCTTGGTATTTCGCTTTGCCAACACCCTCATCGAGCCACTGTGGAACCGCAACTTCATCGACCACGTGCAGATCACCGTGGCCGAGGACATCGGCATCGGCAACCGCGCCGATTACTACGACAAGACCGGCATGCTGCGCGACATGTTGCAGAACCACTTGATGCAACTACTCACCGTGGTCGCCATGGAACCGCCGCCGGCCCTGGAGGCGGATGCCTTGCGCGACGAGAAGGTTAAGGTGCTGCGCTCCATCCGTCCCATTGCGCGCGGCTCGGTGCACGCCCATGCCTTTCGCGCCCAATACCGCGCGGGCACGATCCGCGGCCAGGCTGTTCCCGGTTACCCACAGGAGCCAGGGGTAGAGGCCAACTCCGTTACTGAAACCTATGTGGCCGCCAAGTTCTACATCGACAACTGGCGTTGGCGCGGGGTGCCGTTTTACCTGCGCACCGGCAAACGCCTGGCACAGCAGACCTCACTCATCGCCATCCGCTTCCGCCACCCACCGCAGCAACTGTTCCGCGAAACCCCGGTGGAGACCCTCGCACCCAACTGGATATTGCTGTCACTGCAGCCGCGCGAAAGCATGCACATGGAAATCCACGTCAAGAAGGCCGGTCTCGGCATGGATACGCGCGTGTTGCAATTAAATGCCAGCTATCGCCGGCCCGACGAAACGCCGCTGGATGCCTACGAAGCGCTGTTGCTGGATGTTATCGAGGGCGACCGCACCCTGTTCATCCGCTTCGACGAAGTGGAATGGGCGTGGCGCGTGGTGGACCCGATATTGAAATACTGGGCGAAGGAGCGCGAGTTTATTCATACCTACGCCGCCGGCACTTGGGGCCCGGGCGAGGCCGACCGGCTGTTCGACAGTGAAGACCAAGTATGGCGCAATGAACTTTGAACCGGCCCGCTGGCATGTGCATATAGATACGACCGCACTGCAACAGCATGCGGTTGAGATGATCTTGCACACAGCCCAGGCCTCCCTGTCTCGACAAAACCACTTTCATATTGTATTGACCGGCGGCACCACGCCGCAGGCGATCTACGAACAGTTACGACACGCAGCCACCGACTGGCAGCGCTGGCATATTTATTTCGGCGATGAGCGCTGCGTCGCGCTGGATCATCCCGACCGTAACAGCCGCATGGCCGAGCATGCCTGGTTGCGGCATGTGCCCATTCCGGC
>JANOTM010000187.1:0-7186 GCA_031416355.1 Gammaproteobacteria bacterium | reverse complement strand
CAACTGGCCGAAACCCCGCAAGACCCAGACCCGCGCCGCCAAATCGCTCTGATGCAGGAAATAAAAAAACTCACCTTGCCGCAGGAAATGGGCGAGTTATTTAAAGTCATGGCCTTGGGCCGCGGCATGGCCACACCCATGGTGGAATTCAGCTTGCAAGATCGGCGGGGTCGTTTGTAACAACTGTGCAATAAACCTCTTGATAGATTTTTTTGGCACAGGGCGTATCAAGTTTTTTAAACGCACAAATGTTAAAAACTTTTTTAAGTGCAAAAGAGCAGAACAGGATTCCCACCGGGGGCAAGAATTCCGTCGAACTCCGTGCCAGACAAGGCCATCATAGCGGGATGGTTGATGTTGACCGGCTGGCCTCCGACCTGGGCAATATTGACGCCGTTAAGATAGAACCCGTAGCCGTCGATGAAACTGCTGCCGACGAATTCAGAGTACTCCTCCGATCCGAACACGACCGTGGTGCTATCAAAAGTGAGGTCAAGCTGCGTGGTGTCGAAATGATCGAATGTGCCGCCGGTAATGGGATCGAGTAGGGCATTGGTGTTTTGGGTGATGGAAATGGCGTGGCCCAAAGTCGAGAAAGACAGCGTGCCCACCAGACAGGTCAATGTCAGAATCCCACGCTGGAACGCACTACGTACTAAACGATATTTCATTTTATTCTCCAGTGTTGTTTATAGATCCAAGTGGATTTATGGGGTTTATTCCTCAAGCTGGTACTGGAGTGCTTGCCTTTGCCGGTTTGCGTCGCGCTACTGTCCGTGTGTACGGGCCTAAAGCGATCAACTCATCAGCGAATTGGCAAAGATGCCGAAAGCGCGTTGTCCATGTCTGAATTAAGACCCAGTATATTCAAGGGCATCAAGCTATACTTCTCGCCACGTATACGCCATCGGCCGGTTGGCTAGATTTTCACTAGCAGGACTAAGCCCCTCAGCGCCTCCTAAAAGTTGGATTTTGTTACGCAAGACTTGCACCTCCGTTTCACGGTAAGGTGCAGCCGCGCGGTCACTTAACTATTCTATTGCCAGGTACTCGTCGCCCATACCGGTGTACCATTCGGGCGGTAGACCACCAAAAGGAACTTCCGTGAGATAAAAATAGTTGTGTGTTAGACCACTGCACGCTTGCCACGCGCGATGCCGATCAGCCCCAGTAGTCCCGAGCCGAACAACCACACGGCGGCGGGAATCGGCACGGTGGTGACATTGAAGCTGATGCTATCGATAGACACGGTAGCGTCTCCGAATCCGCTACTGAAGGCACTGAGCCCATTGTTAAAGAACACAGCGGCGTTACCGGTGGTCACCGCGTCGACAGTGGCCCCGCTGCCCCATGGACCAGCAGTAAAGCTGCTGAATACAAAAGGATATACGTTGCGCGCGTTGCCATTTACCGTCAAGGCGCCAGTATGGGCCAAGATAGTAGAATCTGGCCAGTTCTCATAGAATCCGGACACATTCATCGTCACGCTTTGGAGAGCGACCCCTGCGTGCGGGATGATGTCAAAGCTTCCGAAATTGTTGAGCGACATGGTCCCCGTCGCGATCAACGGGAATTCCGGTGAATAGTTCACGACGTTTCCGCTGAGCCCGAATCCTCCACTGTTTAAAAATTGCGTTTCGTCGTATGACACATCGAACAAGGACCCATTGATGACTGTCGTCGCCTGTGCCGATGGGGCGGCAAGGATGGCGAGCATGCCCAGCGTCAGTGAGAATGGTGCGTGATTCGGGTAACTCATGACAGCCTCTTACTTTGGTTGAGGTGGTCAAACTACCCTATGCACCAGGTGTGAGCTATAGCCCAGTTGGCTAAATTTTCACTAGCAGCCTAAGCCATTTGGCTTAGGCTGAGAGGGGATAAAGCATTATGCAGGATACAAAGTTTCGACTCGCGCAGTTACACCACGAAGTTTAAACGCGCTTAATAGCATCAATACGCTGCCGGCGGATTATTTCACCGATCTGCGGCCCCTTGGCGCCGCCGCTCGCTGCTGCTGCGGTATCCACGCTGCGCGCCGCCGCGTAGGCGCGCCGAAAAATATCTGCCTGCGGATAGGGTGCGGCTTCGAAACCGGTGCGCCCGCGTGCATCCGCCTCGCACGCGAGCACGAACATCTCGACCCGCTCGGGGCGCCGAAAGGCGTCCAAGGCCTCGAGGGTGTCGAGTAAGGTGGTGGGCTTGAGTTCCGCGGCGCGATGGCAGTGGGCATGATAGCGTGCCACCAGCATGCCTAGGTCACGGTAGTCGTTGGGTACGCGCAGGCGGCGGCAGAATTCCGTTACTAACTTGGTACCAGCGGCTTCGTGACCGATGTGTCGTGGCCAGTCCGCCGGCGGCGTGATGCCCTTGCCCAAATCGTGCATGAGGGCGGCGAAGCGTACCCGCGTATCCGGGCTCAAACGCGCGGCCTGGTCTATCACCAGCATGACGTGCACGCCGGTGTCGATTTCCGGATGATGCTTGGGCGGCTGCGGCACACCGAATAAGGCGGCGATCTCGGGGAACAGCCGGTCGAGTGCACCGCACGCGCGCAACACATAAAAGAAAACCGAAGGCCGTGCCGCCGCCAGCGCCCGCTCCAGCTCCGCCCATACGCGCTCCGCCACCAGGGCATCGACTTCACCGTCCGCCACCATGCGCTGCATCAACGCATTGGTGGCATCGGCGACCTTGAAGCGCGGCTCGCCATCGCCGGTACCCACGTCGGCGAAACGCGCAGCGAAACGCGCTACCCGCAGTATGCGTACCGGATCTTCGCTGAAGGCGTCGGACACGTGGCGCAACATCCCTTTTGCTAAGTCTTCGGCACCGCCGAAGGGATCGATGAGGGTGCCATCGGGTGCCTCGGCCATGGCATTGATGGTGAGGTCGCGCCGCCGCAGGTCGTCTTCCAGGGTAACGTCCGGCGCCGCATACACGGTGAATCCTTTATAACCGCGACCGGTCTTGCGCTCGGTGCGCGCCAGGGCATATTCCTCTTTGGTCTTAGGGTGCAGGAACACCGGAAAATCCGCACCCACCGGCCGAAAACCCTGGGCGACCATGTCTTCCGGCGTCGCGCCCACCACGACATAATCCCGATCCTTTACCTCCAGGCCCAGGAGTTTGTCGCGCACGGCACCGCCCACGAGATAGATCTGCATGGGGGAATAGTAACCGTGGCGGCGCACCAACACCAAGCGCGCGCGAGGTACCTAAAACTTTGAGGGAATTTTTAGCCGTCGAATGACGGCCGGGCAAAACGGATGAAACGTGTGACGCTTTCTTTTATATTTAGCGCCTGCTTAGCGTGCGGCGCTGCCTATCACTCCCGGGCGCTCTACCATGGGGGCCACCGTCAGTTTTTCGCCTTTCAGCACTGCGCCATTGAGGGAGGCAACCACGTTGCGGGCACTATCGTCATTGGGTACGTATACAAAAGCATATCCACGATCAGCGCCGTTGTCCTCGGCCTCTGCCAGCTTGGCATAGAGTATCTGACCCAAACCGCCGAACATGTGCTGTAAATCCGACTGCCTAACGCTAGACGACAGATTTCCAATATAAATGTTCATAAGTGATCTCCTGAGTGTATCGTCTAGCGTGCACTTGTAGTTTTTAAACAGACTATTCACCACGCCCATGCCACAACCCGTATGCATTCATTGAGTATTGGCCAGATAATCCAGTATACCTAGGTGGGGATTTACCGTTAGTCTGTGTAATTTATCCGTTCATCATTTATGATGGGCCTGTGCGATTCAGGTAAATAGGCACAATATCTTCCATAAAGCGCGGTTTTATCCCAAAAATCGGCGGAAATCCGGCATTGCAGACGCTGTCGACTTGGAGAGACTGAAAATTATCCAGGGAAAACGGCTTACCGGGAAAGTACTCCAGCAGCGCCGCCTGCAGCCAGGAAAGTCGGCGATCCAGGCCGATAATGTGGCGACGCAAGCCGAGCACGTGCGCTACATATGCCACGATCTCGCGCAGGGTATATACCCGCGGACCACATAAATCGTAAGCCTGTCCATAGGCAGCATGGCTATCCAGGGCAGCAACAAACGCCTGCGCCACGTCGTCCACATACACCGGCTGAAAACGCGCCTGGGCACAGGCCAGGGGAAAAACCAGGGGCACGCTACGCAACAGACCGGCGAAGCGATTGGTAAAACTATCCTCAGCGCCGAAGATGACCGAGGGACGGAACACCGTCACCGGCAAAAAATGATCGCCGGCTTCAAGCACCAATTGCTCACCCCGGCCCTTGGTGCGCAGGTAATGGCTGGGGGCGGTGGGTGCCGCGTGCAGGGCACTCATGTGCAACAGCCGCGTCACCCCGCTGTAACGGCAAGCCTGCACCACCTTAGACGCCAACTCCACGTGGGCGTGGGTAAAACCTTTCCCGTCATGGCCGCGCTCATTCAAGATACCTACCAGATTAATGACCGCATCCTGGCCCTGAAATTGGCGGCGCAATACGGTTAAGTTATGTATATCGCCCTCCACCAGCCGCACCGTAGGCAGCACCAGTAGATCGCGGTGGCGTTCGCGGTGGCGGGTAATGAGCGTCACCCGGTGCCCGGCGGCGACCAGGCGCGCGCTGAGGTGACGGCCGACAAAACCGGCGCCGCCGAGTATGCAGATACGGCGACTGGGTAGAGACATCACACTTCCTTTAGGTACACTATTGCACCAGCACCGAAGAGGACGCCGCTCCCTGCGGTGGGAGTATCGGCCCCATACGCTGCTGCAGCCGCACTGGCGCGTTGCCCAAACGGTAGGCGTAGACCACGGTATAGCCGAGGACATTTTTAACGTAGTTGCGGGTCTCGGTAAAGGGGATGGACTCCACCCACATATCCGCGTCCAGTCCGTCGTCGTCGGGCAGCCATTCCTTCACCCGGCTAGGGCCGGCATTGTACGAAGCGGTGGCCAATACCTGGTGGCCACGGTTGGCATCCAGGACATTCTTGAGATAGCCCGCGCCCAGCCGCAGATTGTTTTCGATCTTAAGGATAGCGCTGTTGCTGTTGATGTTGAGATTGAGCAGACGTCCGGTCTGGCGTCCGGTCTGGGGCATGAGCTGCATCAAGCCTAAGGCACCGGCGCCGGACCGGGCATCGGTAACGAAGGCGCTTTCTTGCCGTAATACGCCGTAGACCCAGCTCGGATCGATCTTACTCTTTTGCGCGCTGTCTTCGACCATGTCGCGATACAGTATCGGAAAGCGCAGTTCCAGATCGTCGAGCTGGTCGGTCTTGCCCATGGTGAGTATGGCGCGGTCGTGCCAGCCCCAATGGCGCGCCAACAGCGCTGCCACCTGCAACTGACGATTGTTCAGGCTGCGCGTCACCCACGTCCATTGGCGGCGCGCGGCCAGGGTCTCACCCATGGTAAACAATTCCTTGGCCATCTGTATGCCGGGACGCGCCAGCATGGCGCTGACCTCTTCCGGGGTGGCCTCGGTGCTCACATGCTGCATGGTATAGTCGCGCCCCACGCGGTCGGCGGCGAGGAAACCATAATAGCCGCGCTCATTGGCGAGTTCGTTATAGAGGGGCCACGCCGCCTTTTCGTCGCCGGTCTTTTCCAGCAGCCGCGCCTTCCAATAGCGCCACTCGCTTTCTTTGCGCTCGGCCTCGCTCAAGGCCGATACAAACCGCAGGCCGGTCTGCCATTGCCCGGCACGCAATGCCGCGCGCACCCGCCACTGGCGTAGGGCCTCATCGTTGGTGTCGGCGGACACCGCCGCCAACCATTCCACCGCCCCGGGCAAATGCCTCTGCGCCGCCAATATGCCGACCCAGCGCAACACGTAGTTATCGTCTTCGCCGAAGAATTCGTATTTTTCCTTGAGGCGCGTCCACTCCTGCATGGCCTCGGCCGGATCGTTGTAACCCAGGCGCACCACGCCATAGCGCACCACCATGCGCGCCACCGGTGTCTCCACCGGATAGCGCATGTAACGCAACTCGCGCGCCGGATTACGATACATGGCAAGCCAGCGGTCCAGCCACACGCGATCGCCCTGGTCCAAGTAACTCTTAAGGTCTTCCGCCAGACTCAGGTTGCGCCGTTCCATGGCCAGGCTGATACGCTCCCACACCACTTGATTGTTCATGTGGCCGGCCTTGCGCCAGGCCGTGAACACCGCATCGCAGGCGCCGGGCAGGCGGTTGCCGGTGAGCCACAAGCGGCCGATCTCGGTCATGAGCGCCGCCGAGTTTTGGGCGGTGCCCAATAGATGTTTAAGCCGCAGGCAGTTCAGTTCCGAGTCCTCTTCCACATCCCGGTATTCTTGGAGAAATGTGTCCCACTCCTGCTGACGTGCCAGGTGATGCAGCCACCTGACGCGCAAATGACCGCTCACGGGCGCCTCGGCATTATCTTTAAGGAACGCGCGCAAGGCGTCCTTGTCGGTGTCGGGAATATGGTCCTTGAGGTATTCGTAATCGAGGTAGCCGCGCAGAATATAATCGTCCAACTCGCTGCGCAGCGACTTAAAACGCCGCAGATCGCCGGCTTTAACCGCGTCCTGCGCCGCCAACCAGGTACGCCGGTCCTGTTCCGCCGTGGGACTGGCAGCATGGGCCGGCATCAGGCCGGTGCAGACTATAAAAAGAAGGGTGATTGGAAAAAATTGGCTATGCATCATGCTAGGTAGTATAGATACCAATTTTCTATCATACCCGATTCGGGACACAAAAAAATGCGGCGGCCCGACCAGTGGCCCATGCCACGGCCCGCATCAACACAGGCGCGGCAGGGAACGATCCGTCTATAGATAGGGCTAGCTTGCATTTTTTGGTCCCACCACGTTCAATGCGCCGACCCAGGAACCGGCCGCAGGCCGCACGAACTCTCCTTCTCCCGCGTGCGGGAGAAGGTGGCCCGCAGGGCCGGATGAGGGTAGAGACCGCACGGTTCCGGGATACAATTCGCGCCCATGGAACATCTTCTCTTTTATCTGATGCTGGGCGCCGGTACCGGCATCCTCGCGGGCTTATTCGGTGTCGGCGGCGGGCTGGTCATGGTGCCGGTGATGGTGTACCTGTTTCAGGCCGGTAACATGCCGGAATCCATCGTGGTGCACATGGCCATAGGCACGTCGCTCGCGACTATCATGCTCACGTCGGTGTCGTCGGTGTATGCCCATCACCGGCACGGTGCGGTGCTGTGG
>JANOTM010000186.1:0-3849 GCA_031416355.1 Gammaproteobacteria bacterium | reverse complement strand
GGAATCGCCCACCAGCACCCCGTGGTCCGGCGTAATACCGAAGTGACGACAGGCGTGCAGTAGCGGCAGCGGATCGGGTTTTTGTTTGGGTAGGCTGTCGCCGCTCAAAACCAGCGCGAAGTATTTGTGCAGGTCCAGGTTCTTAAGCAAAGGCAAAGTAAACGCCTCGGCCTTGTTGGTGATGCAGGCCAGGGCAAACCCCATGGCCGCGAGCGCCGTCAGCCCCTCCACCACCCCGGGGAACGGCCGGCTGAATTCCGACACGCCGGCGGCGTAATGTTTTTGGAACAGCGCCAAACCGCGTTCGTACAGGGCGGCATCGGGTTCGGCCAGCATCTCGCCCGTGAGTGCGCGCTTCACCAGACGCGGCACACCGTTGCCTATCCAGGTGGAGACGATCTCAAGCTCGCGTTGCGGTCGTCCTAAATCCTTGAGCATGCGATTGGCGCTGGCGGCCAGATCCGGCGCTGTGTGTATCAGCGTGCCGTCCAGATCGACCATCACCATCTTTACCGCCAGCGGGAACGCCGCGATGCTAGCAGCGGCGAGGGTCATGCTTTAGCCAGTTCGGCGCGCATGGTCTTGAGCACGGAATTATAGCGCTGCGGATCGTCCTTGTTGGCGGCGCTGAAAATCGCCGAGCCGGCGACGAAGGTATCGGCCCCGGCGGCGGCGATTTCACGAATATTGTCCACTTTGACGCCGCCGTCGATTTCGAGACGTATAGGCCGGCCACTGGCGTCGATGAGCTTGCGCGCCTCGCGCAGCTTGTCTAGGCTGGAGCGCAGGAAACTCTGGCCGCCGAAACCTGGATTGACGGACATCAGCAAAATCATATCGATCTTGTCCATGACGTATTTCAGGTGATCCAGGGGAGTGGCCGGGTTAAATACCAGACCGGACTTGCACCCGCTGTCACGGATCAGCTGTAAGGTCCGGTCCACGTGGTGGCTGGCCTCGGGATGGAAGGTAATGTAAGTCGCGCCGGCCTTGGCGAAGTCCGGAATAATGCGGTCCACCGGCGTCACCATGAGGTGCACATCGATATCGGCCTTGATCCCATGTTTGCGCAAGGCCTCACATACCAACGGGCCTATGGTCAGATTGGGCACGTAGTGATTATCCATGACGTCGAAATGCACGATATCGGCACCGGATGCGAGTACCTGGGTTACTTCTTCGCCCAGGCGGGCAAAATCCGCCGACAGTATGGACGGGGCGATCTTATAGTCTCGCATATCAATATCCTTAACTTGGCTGGTGGGATCCCTCAGGTGTGGGCCTGATGGGCAAAAAACAGCGAATCTACCGGATTAGGGGGAAGTTTTCAGCCTTTCGTGGTGAATTATTTTTAGCGGCTGTATGCCTTCCATCCAGAAACCGCTCCGGGAATCTGGAATGGCACATTTTATGCTGTTTTCCAGATGTACATCAGTCATGGCAAGGGATAGCAAGGCTCGCCGCAAAGGATTTGTGCCGATATAGCGCTAATTCTATCCCGACTTCCATGACTCTCTTGCCCGACTTGCGCGATTAACCACGTATTTCTGGCAAAACACGCCTTTCTGACACGGAAATTCGGACCGGGAATGGCCCTACTGTATGAATGTGCGCTTTAGTGGATAAAGCGCCCGATTTTAGATCAAGCGAGGTTAGTCATGACCGAACGCAGCTTCCGTATCTTCTTCGGCGCCAGCCTGATAGTGGCACTCTATTTCGACTTACGGCCACTGGTCCTGGGCCTGATAGCACTGCTTGTCTTCCAAGGCATTACCAATTGGCGTATTACTCATTTTATTTCGCGCCTACGCCATGGCAACGGAGAGGCCATCGAAGCCCCGTGTGCGGCGGCAGCCATCATCACCACCCGCATCAATTTCGAGGCTGAAAGGGCGCTGCACCTGATCGTCGCCGGCATGCTGATATTCACCTACGCCATCTATAACCAGCAACTCTGGTTCTTTCCCTGGTTTATAGGCTTTGCCCTATTCGGTGCCGGTTTGAGTGGCATCTGTCCCATGATACTGGCCTTAAAAGCATTCGGGCTCAAATGAACCCAGCGGGGAAATCACCACAGCCTTCCGACGCACCGGAAATCACCCTTCCGGTCAAAATCACCGTCATCGTTTTTTGGGGCATGGTGCTGGTGGGGTTGTTGGCTGCTTATCCGTTACTGCACAGCTTGGAACAAAACGTCGCCCTGAAATATTCCGCGAATGCCAACCATATCGCTTATGCGATGGATCACCTCCTACTAGGCAAGACAGAAATTTCTCAAGAACAGCTCGAACCCACCCTAACGCGTCTGATAACCGAAACCGGTATCAGCGGCATGAGCCTGGAACACAGCGGCGGCACCCTACGCTATGGTGACACCGCGGACCATCTCGCGACCAGCGCGCGCGATGCGAGCTATGGAACCAGCAACGGCTCACTTCCAGCTCCACCCATACGCCTCACCATCTTTCAGCCATCGATCACGGAGACCATGGCGGTGCAGCGTAAACACATGGTCGTCTCCATAGGGGTGACACTGCTGGTGTTCGGGCTGAGTCTCCAGTGGGTATTGAAGAAAGTATTAACCCAACCGTTCCAGCGCATGATGTACGCCGCCCAAGGCATCACCCGCGGAGACCTCAGCCAGCGCTTCGACGAAGCGCGCGCGGACGAGTTTGGATTTCTTGCCCGCTTCATCAACAAGGCGCTCGACTACGTTACCTGGCAACAAGCGGAACTGCGCGCGGCCTTGGATCGTGCGCGTGCGTCCGAATCGGCCCTAGCCAAGGAAAAAGAACGGGCGGAAGTCACCTTGCATTCGATCAACGACGCGGTCATCACTACCGATGAAAACGGTGCCATTGAGTACATGAATCCGGTGGCGGAGGCGCTCACCGGCCTGACTCAGAACGGCGCCAAGGGCAGGGTTCTCAAAGACGCGATAAAACTCGTGGATGAGGCCACGCGCAGCGTCATGGAAAACCCGGTCGAGTCGTGTCTGCGGGACAACCAGCCGACCGAATCCTTGGATCATGTACTGCTGGTGAGATCGGACGGACAGGAAATCGACATCGCCCACACCGCGGCGCCGATACGCGACCGGCATGGCGCGCTTATAGGCGCGGTAGTGGTGATACACGACGTACGCCATAGCCGCTTGATGGCACGTGAACTCAGCCATCAAGCAAGCCACGATGAACTTACCGGACTCTACAACCGGCGTGAATTCGAACGCCAGTTGCGCCTGGCGGTAGCGAGCGCCAAACTCGATCACCGCGACCACGCCATGTGTTATCTGGACTTGGATCAGTTCAAGGTAGTCAACGATACCTGTGGACATTTTGCCGGCGATGAATTGCTGCGCCAATTCACCGCCCTGCTGCAAAAACACGTGCGCGACTCGGATGTCATCGCGCGCCTGGGCGGCGATGAGTTCGGCATATTGCTCAGGCACTGCGCCATGGAAAATGCCACACGGCTGGTCACCATTTTGATCGGCAAAGTGCGCGACTTCCGCTTCAAATGGGAAAAACACACTTTCGATATCGGCGTCAGCATAGGCCTGGTTGCCGTTACCGAGCATAATAAGGACATTACCGAAATATTAAGCGCCGCGGACGTGGCCTGTTACGCGGCCAAGGACGCCGGGCGCAACCGCATACACGTGCATACCGCCGACGACAACGTCTTGCTGCGCCGCCAGGGCGAGATGCAATGGGTATCGCGTCTGGGCCAGGCGCTGGAGGAAAACCGTTTCCGCCTCTACTGCCAGCCCATCGTCGAAGTCGCTGGAGCACATCCACACCCGGAGCACTACGAGATCCTCGTGCGTCTAGAGGATGAAGACGGCAA
>JANOTM010000185.1:0-1518 GCA_031416355.1 Gammaproteobacteria bacterium | reverse complement strand
ATACTGGTCATGTCCGCCACACTAGACGGCGCGGCGGTATCACGCCTGCTGAATGACGCACCTATCGTCACCAGCGCCGGCCGCAGCTACCCAGTGGACGTGCATTACTTGCCGCGGGACCCGGATGGCCCGCTGCCGGACTTGGTGGCGCAGACGGTACAGCGGGCCCTGGCCGAACATACCGGGGACGTGTTGGTCTTTCTGCCAGGCGCGCGCGACATCCGCCGCACTCAGATGCTGCTAGAAAAGTTGCTACCAAAAGAGGCGCTGGAGGTGCTGCCGTTGTACGGTGATTTACCATGGGAGCAGCAGGAGCGCGCCATACGTCCAGGCAGCGTGCACGGACGGCGCAAGGTGGTCTTGGCCACGCCCATCGCCGAAACCAGTCTTACTATTGACGGGGTGTGTGTCGTGGTGGACGCCGGCTATGCGCGCGTACCGCAGTTCGATGCCAAAAGTGGCCTGTCGCGCCTCACTACCCAGCGCATATCGCGCGCCTCGGCCGAGCAGCGTGCCGGCCGCGCCGGCCGCACTGCACCCGGTGTTTGTTACCGCTTGTGGGGCGAAACCACGCAGCGCGGACTCATTCCACAGATGATACCGGAAATACGCAGCGCCGATCTTGCGCCTCTGGCCCTGGAGCTTGCCGCCTGGGGCGTGCAAGATACCAATGCCCTTGCCTGGCTGGATGCGCCGCCGGTCTCGGCCCTAGCCCAGGCGCGTGCCCTGCTTACAGAGCTTGATGCACTAGATGATACCGGACGCATCACCGACGCCGGCCGCGCCATGGCGCAACTGCCCTTGCATCCGCGCCTCGCGCACATGCTGCGCGCCGCCGCGACCATGCAACGCGGGGCGCTCGCCTGCGATATCGCCGCACTCATTTCCGAACGCGATATTTTTATCGGCGACGCGCGGCGTTCGTGCGACCTTGGGGAGCGGGTGGAGGCGCTGCAGGCGTTTCGTGCACCGGGCCGGCAACGGGTGTCGACGCGCAGCGTAGATGACTATGTCTGTACCCGCGTGGACCAGGCAGCGCGCCAATGGCGGCGCCTGATCGGCGCGCACGGGGAGGAGGCCGCGTTTGATTCAGACGATGTGGGTCGTTTGCTGGCCCTGGCCTATCCGGATCGTATCGCCCAACAGCGTGCTGCCTCTAGCAATATGCCGGGGGCGGTCTATTTACTTGCCAACGGCCGCGGCGCGCGTCTGCCGGAAGGGGAAATCCGCCTGCGCCAGCCGTTTCTGGTGGTAGCCAGCGCCGATGCCCAAGGGCGTCCCAGCACCGTAGTAGGCAAGATGTCAAAAACAACCAACGATACCGGCGGACTTATCCATCTCGCCGCGCCCATTTCCGCTGACGACTTACCGCATTTGTTCCCCGGACATGTGCGTGTCGAACAGGTGGTACGTTGGGATAGCATACAAGAGGTCGTGATCGCGCGCCGCGAGCAGCGCCTTGGGGCACTGCTGCTCGACAGCACGCCCCTACATCAGGCCGATCCTTCTATGCTGCGT
>JANOTM010000184.1:0-9793 GCA_031416355.1 Gammaproteobacteria bacterium | reverse complement strand
CGAGAACGGTGGCCTGGCGCTGCTGTTCGTGTCCATCGGCATCGTGGTGTATCTCTGGTTCCGCTTCGAATGGAAGTTCGGCATTGCGGCGATCATCGCCAACCTGCATGACGTGGTCATCATTCTCGGGTTCTTCGCGTTTTTTCAGTGGGATTTCTCGCTCACGGTGCTGGCGGCGGTGCTCGCCATACTGGGTTACTCGGTGAATGAGTCGGTGGTGGTGTTCGACCGAATCCGGGAGAACTTCCGCAAGATGCGCACCGCCACTACGCCGCAGATCATCGACAACGCCATTACCCGTACCATGTCGCGCACCATTATCACCCATGGTTCCACCCAACTTGCAGTGCTGTCGATGCTGATGTTCGGTGGCGAGACGCTACATTATTTCGCCCTGGCCCTCACCATAGGCATTTTGTTCGGTATTTATTCCTCGGTGCTGGTGGCGAGCCCCATCGTCATGTGGCTGGGCATATCGCGCGAAGACATGCTGCCTTCCAAGAAGGAAGGCGGGCGTGTGGACGATATGCCGTAAGGGGTTGCTTCCCCACGCCGGGCATACGTACACTCTATTTTCATGCCATCATGCTACTGGAACCGACCATTTTGGCTGCCGCTAATCTCTTAATCGCGTTGTTTCGTCGGCCATTTCTGTCCCCTGCTTTTTGCCTGTGTTACACCTGAACTAATTCCAATTAGTTGTAGGGTGGGCAGCGCCCACCAGCATACCTGGCGGTCGCCGCGTTTGGTGGGCGCTGCCCACCCTACAAACTACAAAGCAATTCCAATTAGGAGAGGGTACATGGGTGCGTGGCAATCCTGGATGATCTGGCCCGACAACGCGATTGCATCGGCTTTGGTACTTTTTCTCATTGCGCTGCCTTTTTTGTATGGGGCGCGCGTGCCTATACATACCGTCATACGTTCCACTGGTCGTCTTATCGCCAATCCTTTGCGTGTGGCATCGCGCTGGTTATTCGTCAGTGCCCAGGAGTTGCGCGCGCGCAACCAGGTGGTGCTCTTGGCCCATGGTAGGGAAGAGGTGGGCAAGTCTATAGAGCGTGAATTCGAGCGCATCAGTAAGGTGGTACAGCGCGATCTCAATGGCTACCCGGCGCTGCAGCGCAAGCTCATGGACGAGATCACCCGCATCGAAGAAGACTACCAGAAATGCGGCGAGGTACCGATACCGCCACCGGAATGGACCAAGGCGGTGGCCGCCATCGCCAAGATCAAACCTTCGGGCGACGGCCTGGTGGAGAAGATACTGGATGACATCAGCCACTCCATCGACAAGATATACGACAAGGTGGTCGCGGAATATCGCCGCTCCTACGCCGAGCGTCATAAGATACTTAAGGGATTTATGCCGTTCTGGCGTTCCCTAGACCAGACCCTCAACCGCGTCGACCGCAACCTGACCAGTCTCCAGGTCACCGCCGGCAAGATCGATGCGCAGATCGACAAGTATAAGGAGATACGCGCGGGCGCGGAAAAGGTCGAACACTCCCTGACGGCGTCCGCCACCAATCAGTTTATTATTTCAGGATTTGTCATGTTGATCGCCTTCGGCGGCGCCTTCGTCAACTATCTGTTGATCGAGCGCCCCATGTCCGCCATGGTGGGCGGCGGCGATTATATCTTCGGCAACATGCAGACCTCGCAGATCGCGGCCTTGGTGATCATCTTCTTTGAAATCCTTATGGGTTTATTTTTGGCCGAGTCGTTGCGTTTCACCCATTTGTTTCCGTTGTCCAACATCGACGAGCGCATGCGCCGGCGCATGGCGTGGGTATCGTTTACCATATTGCTGGTACTGGCGGGCGTGGAGGTGGCGCTCGCGGTGATGCGCGATCTCATCATCACCGCAGATATGGTGCTACGGCAATCCCTGGGAAGCGGCGGCGCTCTGGCACCGGTGGTGGACAATTGGATCACCAAGATTCCCACCGCCGGCCAGATGATACTCGGTTTTATCCTGCCCTTTGCCTTGGCATTCGTGGCCATACCCCTGGAATATTTTATTTATTCGGGGCGCACCGTGGCCGGCGCCATGCTGGTGATGATCATACGCGGCCTGGCCTTGTTGGCGCGCGCCATCGCGACCGCGGCCAAACAAATCGGTACTACCCTGATCTTGTTTTACGACGTCCTTATTTTTCTGCCCTTGATTATCGAGCGCATGGTCAAGGGTGCCGCCGCCCAGAAGCTATCCGCGACACCGGTCAAGACCGCGGACGTGCAGGTGTTTCTCAAACGTAGCGCCACCGGGGATCACACCTCATGAAGATACGTGTTTCCGGACTGGTGTTGGCGCTGGCGCTGATGCTGACATCCGCGTCCTGCATGGACAGAAAAAGTCATGGGCACGCGGTGTATCTCCTGATCGATACCTCGGGAACCTATGTGCAGGAGTTGGACAAGGCGCGCTTGGTGATCAATTATCTCCTCGGCACCCTCAATCCCGGCGATTCCCTGGCGGTGGCGCGGGTCAAGAGCCGCAGTTTCACCGAAAAGGACATCATCGCCAAGGTGACCTTCGTGCGCGATCCGCTGCAGGCCAATGCGCAGAAGCGCGCCTTTAGCGAACAGATTGCGAAATACACCGGCGCGTCCAAGAAGGGCAGCGCCTATACCGACATTACCGGGGGCATGCTGCAAGCGGCGGAATTTCTACAAGAGACCGGCGCCGCCAAAAAGAGCATATTGATCTTCTCCGACATGCAGGAAGAGCTGGATTACAAGACGCTGCGCGATTTTCCCATTACCCTCACCGGCATCCACATCGTTGCCCTGAATGTCACCAAGCTCACCACCGACAACATCGATCCGCGCCGCTATCTGGAACGCCTCGCCTGGTGGGAAAAGCGCGCCCTCGCCGCCGGCGCGGTGGACTGGCGCGTGGTGAACGACCTCGCGCATCTGGAGCGCGTCTTTCAGGGCAAGTAAGCCGCCGCCACGGTCCTATCATTTAGTGCGTGATAGGGAGGGACCTAATTCGATGTCCTTTTCCCAGCTATACGCCCGCTCGGGCCTTACTCGTTTGCGCCTGCTTTGATACGCCCACCCCCGCTTTGTAGCCTACCACGACGCCGATTTTAGCCCTCCGCCACCAGAGTAGGCATCCTCCCGCAAAATCGTATATCCTTACGCGCTCTCAGGCCTGCAACCACCGGTAGGGTGGGGATGGTACCTTAACCACCAGATATTGGAGATACGGCGACCGATGTTTACGAAAGACATGACCATCGCGGGGTTCGATGACGTGCTATGGCAGGCGATGCAGAACGAGGTCCGCCGCCAGGAAGATCACATCGAACTGATCGCCTCGGAAAACTATGTGAGCCCACGGGTGCTGGCAGCCCAGGGCTCGCAACTGACCAACAAATACGCCGAAGGCTATCCTGGCAAGCGCTATTATGGTGGTTGTGAATACGTGGACGTGGCCGAGACGCTGGCTATCGACCGCGTCAAGCAACTGTTCGGCGCTGCCTATGCCAATGTCCAGCCCCACTCTGGTTCCCAGGCGAATGCCGCGGTTTATATGGCCTTGTTGGCCCCCGGCGACACCGTGCTGGGCATGAGCCTCGCTCATGGGGGGCATTTAACCCATGGCGCCAAGGTAAATTTTTCCGGCAAGATTTATAACGCCGTGCAGTACGGGATAGACGACAAGACTGGGCACATCGATTACGCCCAGGTGGAATCCCTGGCGCGGGCGCACAAGCCCAAAATGATAATTGCCGGTTTCAGCGCGTATTCGCGGGTGGTGGATTGGGCGCGTTTCCGCGCCATTGCCGATGGTGTCGGCGCCTATTTATTTGTGGATATGGCGCACGTGGCTGGACTGGTGGCCGCGGGCCTGTATCCCAACCCGGTATCCATTGCCGATGTCACCACCTCCACCACCCACAAGACCCTGGGCGGTCCCCGCGGCGGATTCATTTTGGCCAAGGCCAATGCGGATATCGAAAAGAAACTCAATTCCAGCATATTCCCCGGCACCCAAGGCGGGCCGCTCATGCACGTGATCGCCGCCAAGGCCGTGGCCTTCAAGGAGGCCTTGAGTCCGGCATTCAAGACCTATCAACAACAGGTGTTGAATAATGCCCGCGCCATGGCCAAGGTGACCATGGATCGTGGTTACAAGGTGGTGTCCGGCGGCACCGACAACCATTTATATCTGATGGATCTCGTGGCGCAGGGCATCACCGGCAAGGACGCGGAAGCCGCCTTGGGTGCGGCCCATATCACGGTCAACAAAAATGCAGTACCCAACGATCCGCAGTCGCCGTTTGTCACCAGCGGCATACGCATAGGCACGCCGGCGGTCACCACTCGCGGCTTCAAGGAAAAAGAAGTGCAGCAATTGGCGGGATGGGTCTGCGACATCCTCGATCATATGCAAGACACCACAGTGCGCGATCAGGTACGGGCCGAGGCCCAAAAACTGTGTGCGCGTTTTCCGGTATATGAGAAGTAGCAAGCTGCAAGCAACCAGCGACAAGTTACCAGGACCAGTTTCCTTGTACCTTGTATCTTTTCTCTTGTATCTGACGTCATGCGCTGCCCCTTCTGCCTAGCCGAAGATACCCGCGTCATCGACTCGCGTTTGGCGGACGCGGGCGATACGGTACGTCGGCGGCGCGTGTGCACCCTGTGCGCCGAGCGCTTCACTACGTTCGAGCATGCGGAATTGCGCATGCCGCAGGTGATCAAATCCGATGGTCGGCGCGAAGTGTTCAGCGAAGACAAGTTGCGTGGCGGCTTAAGCCGCGCCTTGGAAAAGCGGCCGGTGGAATCGGCGGCGGTGACCGCCGCCATAGGCCGCATACAACATAAACTCCAGGCCGGGGGCGAGCGCGAAGTCGCCTCGCGCGAGATCGGTGAACTGGTGATGCTGGAATTGCGCGACATGGATGCGGTGGCCTACGTGCGTTTTGCCTCGGTCTATCGCCACTTCCAGGACCTGGATGCCTTCAGCGAAGAAGTGCGGCGCCTGCAAAACGAACCGTTGCCGGAACAGCGCCGCAATCAGCTCAAGCTGCTACCGGACAACGAGCCTAAGATCGAACCGAACCGCCGACGCAAGCCCGAAACCGATGGTGGCAAACCATGAGCTTTGATCCCGCGGACCTGTCGGTGGGTACCGGTGTCGTAGCGACCGCAACGCGCGACGCGCAATTCATGGCGCGCGCCTTGCAGCTTGCGCGCCGGGGCCTCTTTACCACCGATCCCAATCCCCGCGTCGGCTGCGTCATCGTCAAGGATGGACTAGTGGTGGGCACAGGCTGGCATGAGCGCGCCGGCGAACCACACGCGGAGATTCATGCCCTCAAAACAGCCGGGGAGCGGGCCAGGGGCGCGACCGCCTATGTCACGCTGGAACCCTGCTGCCATCAAGGCCGCACGCCGCCTTGCACCCGCGCCTTGATCGAGGCCGGCGTTGCGCGGGTGGTTGCAGCTATGGCCGATCCCAATCCGCAGGTCGCCGGCAAAGGTATGGAGGCCCTGCGCCAGGCACGTATAGATGTGGAGACCGGCCTCATGCAGACCCAGGCCGAGGCCTTGAATCCGGGTTTTATCAGCCGTATGCGCCGTGGCCGCCCGTATGTTTTGGCCAAGCTCGCGGTCAGTTTGGATGGGCGCACCGCTCTGGCCCAGGGCGAGAGCCGCTGGATCACCGGCACGGCGGCGCGCGCCGATGTGCAGGCCTTGCGCGCGCGCAGTTCGGCCATCGTAACGGGTATCGGCAGCGTGCTCGCCGACGATCCCTCTTTGAATGTGCGCGAGTTCGACATCGGCCGCCAGCCTTTGCGCGTGGTGGTGGACAGCACACTGCGCATGCCTGCCACGGCCAAAATGCTGAACCTGCCGGGTTCCACTCTCGTCGTCACGGCGCGCCGGCATGCGCAAGCCGCCGATCGCTTGCTAGCAGCCGGCGCCGAAGTACTTTATCTGCCTGCCGTTGACGGCCGCGTGGATCTGCCAGGGCTGATGGGCCATTTAGCGGCGCGCGAGGTAAATGAACTCATGGTCGAGGCCGGCGCACGCCTGTGCGGTGCACTGCTTGCGGCCGGGTTGATCGACGAGATCGTTATTTATTATGCACCGCATATACTCGGCAGCACGGCGCATGGCATGTTTACTATTCCGGGGCTAGACAACATGCAACAGCGGCACGCCTTGAAAATCCAGGATGTGCGCGCCATAGGCGACGACTGGCGCGTGACCGCGCGCGTTGTTTCCTCCAGCGATATTTAAGCCAACACCTACCACGTATGTTTACAGGAATTATCCAAGCAGTAGGACGCATCGCCGCCATCAAATCCAACGGCGCCGATATGCGCCTACGGGTACATACGGACAAGCTCGATGTGAAGGGTGTGGTATTGGGCGAGAGCATCGCGGTAAGCGGTGTCTGCCTCACGGTGGTCGATCTTCCCGGCGATGGATTCTGGGCGGATGTGTCGCGCGAAACTCTGCAACGGACGGTGTTGGGCGACCTAGGGAAAGGTGCCGCGGTCAATCTAGAGTTGGCGCTTGCGGCCAACGCGCGTCTGGGCGGACATCTGGTTAGCGGTCACGTGGATGGGGTGGGTGTGGTGCGCGAGCGGCGTGACGACGGCCGGTCGGTGTATTTTCGCATACAGGCGCCGGACGAACTGGCGCGTTACATCGCCCAAAAAGGCTCCATCTGCGCCGACGGCGTCAGCCTTACGGTGAATAGCGTAGACGCCGCGCTTTTCGATCTTAATATTGTTCCGCATACCCTGAAGGCGACCACGCTGGATGCCTGGGGACAAGGGCAGCGTGTCAATCTGGAGGTGGATCTGATCGCACGCTACCTTGAGCGTCTATTGCTGGGGGATGCGGCCGCGCTACCCGCGCGACCCGCAGGAAAAGAAGATATCAGCGCGCAATTTTTGGTGGAACACGGCTACATAAAAAAATAGATGTACGCCGGGACTCAAGGCCGGTGCCGTAGACGCGCAAGGCTATCTGGATTGCGTTTTTTATTATTTCTGCGACCTGCCCGTGAGATAGCCGAGCAGGCCGCCCACGATGGCAGTCAACGTGGCCGCTGCCCATTTCGCATCGTCGGCGCTGCCGATGCGGGCAACCAGCACATAAAGACAGTAACCGGCGACGGCAAGCACACCCATCAGCGCAACGGTAAATAGAGCGATGTCTTTGCCGCGGCGGACCCGAGCGTCGGCCGGGCTCTCGACTGGAACGACGGAGACGTTGACCTGATGGGTCTCGGCAAAGGAGGCGAGATCTAGCGGCTGATTCTTATTATTGTCAACCGGCCGTGACACCGGTTAGACACCTACAATCTCACGTACGACCTGGTTCTTCTTGCGGTCTATGATCCCGAGCGACTGGCCTTGGCCCTTGGCTTCGTCGGCAATGAGGATCAGGGCGAGCGCCTTGCGCAGCACGTCACTCTTGGAGATATGGGATTTGGCGGCAATGGATTCCAAGGACTTGTCGAGGTCCTTGTTAAGATCAAGCGTGATGCGGACTTTTGCGGGGGTACGCATAGGAAAACCTCCGAGGAAATATGCAGTAAAGTTTATGCACACAGGGTTCGCTTGTCAAGACAAGTCCGCGGACAGAAAAACCTCCCTATTGCAGGGTTGTTCGCTTGAGAATGACTTCGACGTGCCGCATCATGCGCCGTGCGCCTGATTTTAAGAGCCGCCCCAGGCTTTGCGCAGTGAGTCGTATTTCTTATTTTCAACCGGTGCTTTTTCTGCGGGTAGAGTCGTCACTACGGGCTGCGTTTTACGCGTGACGCGTGGGGATTTGATGACGGCAGTGTGAGTAGGGGGCGTGACGCTGGGAGAGATGTCCGGCAGCGTATTCACGGGGGTGTTACCCAGATTCGCCACCGGTCGTGGCACTTCTTGGATAGATATTTGCGTGCCCGGAGGGCTATCGCCCAAGACGGAGGCGGGGGCTGGTGCTAGCGCGGTCATATCCACCACTGGCGGTGCCACAATCTCAGATGGCAGCGTACTGGAAGCAGCCACGGATCTTGCGGGTACCTGTGCCAGGTAATAACCCAAGGCCAATGCGATCCCAGCGACCGATGTCAGGCTGACCGCGGCCAGGACATAATTTTTGTGCGCGGACAAAATGCGCCGCAGTACGGCCAGCGTCGTATCCGATGCCGCCGTGGTGCTCAAGTCGGGCTGGGCCGCTTGTGGCGAGGAGTATTGGGACAATACCGCACGATCTTTATCCTTACGGATGGTCTTGAGACGCCGGTATGCCTTGACGTGTAGCATGCCGACCTTGATCAGCGCGCTGCGGAATTCGAGGGCGTTCTGGAAGCGCTTGTCTGGATCTTTCTCTATCGCCTTCAGGATCACAGCCTCCAGTTCCTTGGGGATGTCGGCCTGGATGGAAGACGGCTGCGGCGGTTGCGCGTGCAGATGGGCGTCCATGTATTCATAATCGGTCTTTTTATCGAACGGCAGTTTGCCGGTGACGGCCTCGAACAAGGTGATGCCCAGGGCGTAGATGTCGGAGCGGAAATCCGCGTCCTTGCCGGAAATCTGTTCGGGCGAGATGTACATGAGGGTGCCGATCATGGAGCCGCTCTGAGTCAACTCCTTGTTGGCGAGGATTTTGGCGACGCCAAAATCCATGAGTTTGATTTCATGTGCGCCGGTGATAAAAATATTGCTTGGCTTGAGGTCGCGATGCACGATGCCCATGCGATGGGCGCGTTCCACACCGATCAGTGCCTGCTCGAATACCCATACACTGGTGCCCACGGACAAACGCCCGGTGTTATGGATGCGCTGCGCCAGGGTCTGGCCTTCCACGTATTCCATGACCAGTACCAGGCTGCCCGCGACCTCGAACAGTGAGTGCAAGGTGACGATGTTGGGGCCGTTCAGGCGTGCCTGCGCCTGCGCCTCCACGCGGAAGCGTTGCAGGAATTCCTGATTGCGAAACAGATGCGGCGACAAAACCTTAAGCACTACGGTACGGTCTAGGGTGGTATCGTGGGCTTTATATACTTCGCCCATGCCGCCTTCACCGATTTTGCTGACGATGAGGTAATGGCCCAGGGTGCTGCCGGGATCGATAGCCTCCAGCCGCTGCTCGGCCGCGTGTTTATCCGGCCCATGACCCATCGTCCCTATAGTGCCCGCGGGGGACACGATGGTGGTTTGGGTCAAGGTGTTGCTTTTTTCCGGCGCCACTTTGTCGGCACCGCCACGCAACAAGCGTAGGTCAGGCATGGGGTACACCCCTGGCAGAACATTAATACTTAATTTTACTCTACTTTTGCTGTAAAACAGGGGGGCCTAAGGCGCTACTCAGGATGGAAGGAAGGCCGGGGCGGATGAACGGATGCAATACCGACGGGCGGACGCCAGTTTGGCTCGTTGGGCTCGAGAGGGTCGGCTGCTACGGGTCCGGTCCTTGGCCTCAGCGCGCAACAATGCGGAAAGAGGCGCGCGCGGTACTCAGCAGCAACGGTCTTTTTTCTCCGCTGCGCTCCAGGATCAGCTTGGAAACGATGAGGTATTTGCCGGGTGGCGCCGCGCGTGGAATAGGTAGGGGGGTTACGGCGGCATAGGTTCCGCTCTTGGGGAACTGGGTGGTGATATCTTCTGTCAGGGAAGTAATGAGTGTTCCGTCTTCGGCATAAAACTCACGCGTTTCCTTGATCGACATGTCGGTATCGGCGCTTTTTTGCAGGGTGAGTTTTTTAATAATGGAGAGGGTGGTGCAGGGTTCGATTTGTGCAACATTGAATCCGACCGCA
>JANOTM010000183.1:0-16656 GCA_031416355.1 Gammaproteobacteria bacterium | reverse complement strand
TAAATAGCCGAGCAGTGAAGGACGCCCACCCAAATCCATGCAGACCCCCAAAAGCCTAGAACCCTTGCTTCGCGATGGTCTCATCGACGAAGTCATACGCCCGCTCAAAAGCGGCAAAGAGGCCTCGGTATACGTGGTTCGTTCGGGTAGTGATATCCGCTGCGCCAAGGTCTACAAAGAGGCCAATCAGCGCAGCTTCCGCCAAGCCGCCCAGTACACCGAGGGTCGCAAGGTGCGCAACAGCCGGCGCGCACGCGCTATGGAAAAAGGCACGCGCTACGGTCGCAAAGAACAAGAAGAATCCTGGCAAAACGCCGAAGTGGATGCCTTGTATCGGCTGGCCGCCGCGGGCGTGCGTGTGCCCAAGCCCCATTGTTTCGTCGATGGCGTATTGTTGATGGAACTGGTAACCGATAGCCACGGCAATGCTGCTCCGCGGCTCAATGATCTAGAGCTACCGGCAGCGCAGGCACGGGCATACCACCGCACGCTCATCACCCAAGTGGTGCGCATGTTGTGCGCCGGGCTCGTCCATGGCGATCTATCTGAATATAACGTGCTTGTGGGCGCCGACGGACCGGTGATTATCGATCTACCCCAAGCCATGGATGCCGCCGGTAACAATAATGCCTGCAGCATGCTCGAGCGCGATGTCGACAATTTGGCGGCATACTTCGGCCGCTTCGCCCCGGAGATTTTGTCCGCCGACTATGGCAAGGAAATCTGGGCGCTGTACGAAGGCGGTACCCTGCATCCCGACAGCGTGCTCACGGGCCGTTACGCGCATAGCCAAAAGAAGGCCGATGTAAAAAGTGTTATGCGCGAAATCGACGCCGCCCGCGATGAAGAGACGGCACGCAGGCGGTATGAGCAGGAATAGTTTAGACCCAAATATAGTTCCTGGGGCTACGCTAGTCCCCCAACAATTCTCCCACAGGTTTTAAATCTTCCACCCGATCGCATACGGCTTTGATGATCATGAGTATGGGTACGCCCAGCAATAAGCCCCACACGCCCCACAACCAACCCCAAAATAGCATCCCGACGAACACCACCACCGCGTTCATGCGCCCGGCGCGACCGGTAAGCCAGGGAGTCAGCAAATAGCCTTCGATGCTGGTAATGATCAGGGACATGCCCGCCACCAGCAGCGCCATCTCGATGGTGCCGAATTGCAGCAGGCCAACCAAGGCAATGCCGCCGGTGACGACGACCGGACCGATATAAGGCACGGAATTGAATACCCCCGCGGCTATGCCCCATATCGCCGCATGTTCCAGGCCGATCCAAAGAAACGCAAGCCACGAGGCGATACCCACGAGCATGCTGGTGAAGACCTGTATCAGCATGTAGCGTTGAATCTGGTTATTAATTTCATCCAATACCTCCAGGGTAATTTTTTTGTTGCTGAGGGTAGGTCCGGTGATCTTAACCAGCTTGCGTCGAAACGTGTCTCCTGAGATCAGCAGAAAAAACGCGATAAACAATACTATGGAAACTTGACCGACAAATCCAAATGCACCCAGAGTGCCCTTCCAGAAATAATCTTTAATATTAAATACAGGCCTCTCGATTTGCACCCGCGTCACCCCGGTGGGTGCGGGCGCCACTGTGCTGGTGGTGGTCTCGCTCGCGGCACGCTCGATTTGGGTGGCGGCCTTTTGTACTTTATCTATGGTGCTTTCCGACGTTCCCCGTTCTTTACGCAGGGTCAGGCGAAACTTCTGCGCCGCCTCCGGCAGGGTCTCGATCAACTGGCCGGCGTCATCGCTGAGGGAATACACCGTGTAACTTAAACCCACCACAATGGCGAGTAATAGCATTCCAGCCCCGATGGCGCGCGGGATATGCCATTTTTTCAGCGTGGCTACCAAGGGCGAAAGGGCGTAGCTGATCATCACCCCAATCATCAGAGGAATAAGAACCTCGCGCCCCCAATGCAGCATGAAAATAGCCGCACATAGCGCAAGTACGACTAATGCAACGCTATGTACCGTGACCGGTAGGCGGACTGGGGTCGAGCTGGAGGTGGGAGTCGCTGGATCGGTCTTTTCTTTGGCCTTGGATACAAGATTGCGCTTCATTCTTGATTCCTTTTATGGTGACGTAACCATAGGAGGGTGGTGATTCCGCCTCTGTGCGCTGTCCCCCTTAACGGCGTATTTTTAGATGGGCCTGGATAAGCCGACTAGCCTGCTGCAGTCTTACTGCACTTCCCACGCGTCGATAGCCACGCGCTTGGAGGGCAGGCTGAATTCCAGCCGGCGGTAGAAACCGTTGACGTTGGGCAGGCTGGAGTTTGTCATTACGACCAGATCGATCTCACCCATGCCGCTGGGCAGCGGCTTCACCTGTTTGCCGTCGCGCATAAGCACGAAACGTTCTTCTATACGGTAAGCCGGTATCCATTTACCGTTATGCGGAGAATATTGCACCTGCAACGTACACAGCAGCACCGGTTTTTTGCCGACCGTATGGTATAGGCGCACAACTCGGTCCGGTGGCGGCCCCGAGGATTTGCGTGCATCACCACTGCTTAGTATCCAGGATGATTGTGGTTTGCCTTTCACCGGCGATGGAAATTTACCGACCCGGTCGCGTATGGGCGTGGGTTTTAATTTGCTCCCGGCGGGCGCCTGGAGTACTACTAGGGCCGGTTCTTTGGCCTGTACCATGGACGTAGTGCCCAGCATCGCTATCATCAGCGCTGCTATCAGCGGGATTTCTAGGTATCGTCGTAGCAGCATGGGTCGGTCTTTAGTCCTCGGCGATTCAGAATAGACGAGTGTGGATACTTTTGTCCACGAGGCGATCCTAGGATAAGCCTGTGGTCAGAGCAGCCACTAGTTTTCGCAGCGCTTGTCCGCGATGGCTTAGCCGATTCTTGGTTTCCGGCGGCAGTTCTGCTGATGAGCAACCGTGGCTTAAGACATAAAATATCGGATCGTAGCCAAATCCCTGGGTGCCTTGTGGGGCGCGCAAAATGCGACCCTCCCACGTGCCTTGGCAAATGAGCGGGGTGGGGTCTAGGGCATGTCGCAGATAAACCAGCACGCACTGAAAACGCGCGCCGCGCTCGGCTTCCGGTAGGTGTTGAATATTCGCCAGCAGTTTCTCGAGATTGGCGCGATCACTGGCGCCGCTGCCTGCATAGCGTGCGGAATAGATGCCCGGCGCGCCGTTCAGCGCGTCCACCTCCAGGCCCGAGTCATCGGCCAGGGCCGGCAATCCGGCGTGGTGCGCGGCATTGCGTGCCTTGAGCAGGGCGTTTTCCACAAACGTCAGCCCGGTTTCTTCGACCTCGGGTACACCGAACTCGGACTGCGGCCGCACCGCGCGCTGCAGACAGGCGAGCAACTGGGCGAATTCCCGCACCTTGCCGGGGTTGTTGCTCGCCAGCACGATGGCGCCGGGATGGGGCATTCAGGTGCCCAGGCCCAGGGCCGCGCGCTGCAGCGTAATGAGTTGTGCGATGCCGGTGCGCGCCAGTTCAGTCATGGCTTGCATTTCTTCCAGGCTGAAGGTCTTGCCCTCGGCCGTGCCTTGAATTTCGATAAAGCCACCGGCGGCGTCCATGACAAAATTCATATCGGTTTCGGCCTTGGAGTCCTCGGCATAATCCAGATCGAGCGCGGCCAGGCCGTCGACCATGCCGACCGAGACCGAAGCCAGAAGATTTTTCAGAGGATAGGTTTTTATTAAACCCTTGTCTTTAAGTATTCCTAAAGCGTCATACAAGGCCACGCACGCGCCGGTAATGGACGCGGTACGCGTGCCACCGTCGGCCTGGAGGACATCGCAATCCACGGTCAGGGTGCGCTCGCCCAGTTGTTTCAGGTCGATGGCGGCGCGCAACGAGCGTCCGATGAGGCGCTGAATTTCCTGAGTACGCCCGCCCTGTTTACCGGAAGCGGCCTCGCGTTGCATACGGCTACCGGTGGAACGTGGCAGCATGCCATATTCCGCCGTTATCCAACCTTGTCCCTTGCCCTTGAGAAAGCCAGGGACCTTTTCATCTATGCTGACATTACATAAGACTTTGGTTTCGCCGAACTCCACTAGCACCGAACCTTCGGCGTGACAGGTATAGCGGCGGGTAAAACGGATGGGGCGTAATTGGTCGTGGGAGCGTCCACTGGGTCTCATGTGATCCGTTCTCGCGGTATGATATCGAGGGTGAATAGTACCTTAAAGGCGCACCGGGGTGACGACGGAATCCATTAAACTCGAATAATATCCGGATGATCCCGGGTCCGCGCCCCGGGTTAGGGAGTGCGCGGTTTCGGCTCGAATTGCCGGACATACTCTTCCAGTTCCTCGATGGTGGCCTCTAGGGATTCTTTTTGATTGCTGCCGGGTTTATTGCCGCCTGGGCTGGACTGCTTGCGGCGCTGTAGCCGGTTTTCGGCGTTCTTGATCCAGGCATCGTCCCACATGAGCTGTTGGCTGGTTTCTTTTTGCGATATGGGTTGCAACGACGGGGAACTGGTGACGCCGTCCTGCCAGCGCAGGCAGATGGCGCTCAGATTATCGCAGTCCTTTTTCATCTTGCTTTCCGCGGCCAGCAGCATTTCCTCCACCCCTACTTCCAGCGATGGGTGCTCTAGATAGCGCGTGAGTTGTTCGTGGGTATAGGCCTGCCACAGGCCGTCGGAGCATAACAGCAGGGTGTCGCCACGCAGCAATGCCGTTTCCGCACCCAAGCTGATGGTGGGTTTGCGCGGTCCGCCGACGCACTTGAGCAGGTGGCTCTTCTCCGGGTGTCCGCGCATTTCATCCTCGCTTAGCAGGCCGTCGAGGTGCAGTTGTTCGGTGGTGCTGTGATCGAGGGTCCGCTGCACCACCCCGCCGTTACGGAAATGATACAGGCGGCTATCGCCCACGTGCGCCCAATAGGCATAACCGTTCTGCACCAAACACACCACGCACGTGGTGCGCGGTGTGATCGGCGGCTGCTGGGATGCGCCCAGGGCCAGTATGTTTTTGTGCGCCTGCATAATGGCGAGCGCCAGGAACGCCGATGGCTTGGTGATGGCCGGCTGCCGGACAGCGCGAAACGCGCGCACCAGGGTCTGTGTCAGCATGTCGGCGGCGAGCGCGCCGCCTTCATGCCCGCCGAGGCCGTCCGCCAGCACCATGAGTACCGCATTGTCGCGTTCCGTTACGGCTACCCGGTCTTGATTGGTGGGGCGCGACCCGGTCAAGCTGTGTTGTGTCAGTTGAAACTGCATAAAATCGCTCTCTTATTAGTCCTGTTAAGCCATTATTTCCACGGCAGGCGGAAGGCCCAAGCCGATTCAGTGGATGCCCGGCGGTCCGGTTCGGTGGCCTTGAGGGGGTTAAGGAAGTCCAGGAGTTCCTGGGCATTTTGCGGCCGCTCCAGCTGGTTGATCTGCAGGCACCAATCAATGGCGTCCAGCACTTGGCTGGAATACTGGCGTGCATAGACCTTGGCGGCCGACTTGTGCGTATCTTTGATCACGCGCTCGGTGGAAGCCGGCGGCGGCTTACCGGCGATGCAGGCCCACATGGAGGCACCGATGGCATATAGATCGGTCCATGGGCCGAGATGGCCGTTCATGTGTTGTTCGATGGGTGCGTAACCCAATGTGAGAGTGTAGGGGCCTATGGGTTTGTTGCCGGCGACGGCGACTTGGGCGGCGCCGAAATCCAGCAGCAGAGGTTTGCCGCCGGGACGTAAAAAAATATTCGCCGGCTTGATATCCAGATGCAGCAGATGGTTATTGTGCAGCTCACGCAATCCCAGCAGCAGTTTGGGGAATACCGTGCGTATGAACTTCTCGCTCAAGTTGCCCGATTTGCTCTTGATGTACCAGCGCAGATCCTTGCCGTGCTCATGGCGCATGACCATGTACACGGTGTTATTGGCGCGGAACAGGTTCTCCACGCGCACGATGTTGGCATGATTCACCTTGGCCAAGGCGCTGGCCTCATCGAAAAAGCGTTTTATACCTTGGCGATAAGCCCCGGCCAGCTCCTCGCTTACGGGCTCAACCCTATCGTCCGCTACGCGCCTGGCCTGGTTGCTGGGGAGGTATTCTTTAATAACAACCTGCTCGTTGTCATCGATGTGGGTGGCCAGGTACACCAGACTGAAACCACCGCCACCGATGGTTTTATCGATGCGATAGCCGTTAAGAAGTTGTCCTTTCTTCAGGGAGTTGATGCTGGGTTTCATGTGGTTCTAGACAAAAATCCAAGGTTAAACCAGGTCCGGGAGATCGGCCTGGGCTTACATACTAATAAATATAGACGTTAAGGCAAGAGAGTGTTTCTAAAGCCGGTGGATTCGGTTTACCATCCATGACAATACTCCCGAAGCCCTACACACCCTATGGAAACCGCATGACCCTTAGCATGACCGCCTTCGCGCGTTGCGACCAAGACAGCCCAGCCGGCACGCTTACTTGGGAATTGCGCTCGGTAAATCACCGTTATCTCGAGGTTTCCCTGCGTTTACCCGAGGATCTGCGCGCCCTGGAGCCCCAGGTGCGCGATTTTTTAGGCAAGCGTCTGGGCCGTGGCAAGGTCGACGGGGTCTTGCGCTTCCAGCCGCGTGACGCCATGGCCGGAGAATTCACCCAGGACGAAGCCCTCATTACTCGTCTTGTGGCCCTGGCGCGTAAGACCGAGGGCATCGCCGTCCAGCATGGCGCCACCCTGGCACCCCTGCGCGTTATCGATCTGATGCGCTGGCCGGGGGTGCTTAAGGCCAGCGGTATCGATATGGATACGCTGATGGCCGCGGCCCTGGCGTTGCTCGGCCGCGCCGTGGATGAGATGGTAGAGACCCGCCGTCGCGAAGGTGACCACCTGGGTGAGACCTTGCGCCAGCGGCTCGATACCATGGAAGGCATTACTTTATTAGTGCGGCAGGTAGTGCCCGAAGTCCTGGCGGGATTTCGACTGCGGCTGGAAACACGCCTGGCCGACGTGCGCAAGGAGCTCGATCCAGCGCGGCTAGAGCAAGAGATCGTGCTGTTCGCCCAGAAGATCGACGTGGACGAGGAGCTGGACCGGCTGGGTGCGCATATCGCCGAGGTGCGCCGGGTGTTAGCGCAGACAGGACAAATAGGACGGCGCCTGGATTTTCTCATGCAGGAACTGAACCGCGAGGCGAATACCTTGGGTTCCAAAGCGGCCGATCTGCGCTTGACCAATGCCGCCGTCGATCTCAAAGTGCTGATCGAGCAAATGCGCGAGCAAGTGCAGAATATCGAATAACCCGGGGTCCGGCGGCTGTACCCATTTTTAACTTTTGGTCGACAACGATGTCCGGTAAATTATTTATACTTTCCGCTCCTTCCGGTGCCGGTAAATCCAGCTTAGCCAAGGCGCTGATACAGGCCCTGCCCAATCTGGCGGTGTCGGTCTCGCACACCACGCGTGCGCCGCGTCCAGGCGAGACGCATGGGGTACATTATTATTTTGTCACGCCGGCGGAATTCGAGGCCATGGTCCAGGCCGGGCGATTCGTTGAGCATGCACGCGTGTTCGATAACTATTATGGCACCGCGCGCACGTCCATCGAGCAACTGTTGCAGGCCGGCAAGGACGTTATTCTGGATATCGATTGGCAAGGTGCGCGCCGCATCAAGGAAATCATGCCCGCGACCGTCAGTATTTTTATATTGCCGCCCACGCGCGCGGCGCTGGAACAACGTCTACGCAATCGCGGACAGGACGCGCCCGAGGTGATTGCCCGGCGCATGCGCGCCGCGGTGTCCGAAATCGGCCACTACAGCGAGTTCGACCACGTCGTCGTCAACGATGTTTTCGACGCCGCCTTGGCGGATATTACCGCCATCATCCAAGGTCAAGGACCAAAACGCCCATTGATCATAGACATGGCGGCGCTATTGGATGAATAGCTATGCGGGTACAGATGTATGCCATGGGGCTAATTGATATTGAACACACGATATGTCAGGGTCTTTGTGTGAGTGGGTGGGTACAACTGGCGGCACAGCGCTGTCGTTGAATCCGAATAGCTAAGTCGACGTTACTGGTCTCAGTTCATGCAACAACGCCAAGAACAAAGGTTCCCCGATCCCCTGCAGCCGGCCAGTGAGCCGGTGTTGGGGCAAGATGCAATTGTGCATGCGGAGCAAATAAGCAGCATCTACAAGAACCTGCCGTTGACACTCACTAGCAACAGCGTAGTTCCGCTCTTGCCGCTGTACGTGGTGTGGGATACGGGCTTGCGGACCATGGCGCTGGTCTGGGTGGCACTCATGCTTGGCGTACTGGCCTTTCGTATTTTTCTGATTATTAGTTATCGGGGCGCCACTTCGCTTCAGCGCCAGCACCCGCGCTGGGGTACTTATCTCATCCTTGGCTCGCTTGCCTCGGGCTGTCTTTGGGGTGCTGCCGGGGGCGTGCTCTCCACGCAATCGTCCGAGCTATTTTTGATCATCCTACTCCTGCTAACGGGCCTAAGCGCAGCGGCAGCGCTCTCTTATGCCGCTTATTTACCGGCATTCTATGTATACATTTTACCGAGCTATTTGCCGCTCGTGACCATGGCTTTACTGACGCATACGCAGATGCAGGTTATCATTGCGATTGCAATCATGATACACGCCGGTGCGATCATAGTTTTTGTGCGCAATTTGCACGATATCTTGGCCAAGTCGCTGCGTCTGCGTTTCGAAAATCTCGATCTGGTGGCGGAGTTGACCACGCAAAAGGAAACAGCGGAACGCGCCAACGCCGCCAAGACGCGTTTTCTCGCGTCGGCCAGCCACGATCTACGCCAACCGGTGCACGCGCTTACACTGTTCGCCGACGCCTTGGAGCCGGAAGTAGTCAGCATTAAGGGTAAATCCCTGCTCGGCAATATGGGACGTTCCATCGATGCCCTCAATCAGTTATTGGGATCCCTGCTGGATATTTCGAAACTCGATGCCGCCATTGTCACGCCCAACTTGGAACATTTCGCGCTGCGGTCTGTGTTCGAACGGCTGCATGCCGAGTACGCCCCGCAGGCCCAAACTAAAGGCCTGGTCTTGAGCGTGGACGCGGGCAATGTCCTGGTCCACAGCGATCCGGCATTGTTGGAGGCCATGCTGCGCAATCTTATTAGTAACGCCATACGCTATACCCGCGCCGGTAGCGTGCAGATTGCGTGTTCGCGCCAGGCCGAGAACGTACGCATAGAGGTGCGCGACACCGGCATCGGCATACCGCGCGAGCAGTGCCAGGAAATATTCCGCGAGTTTTATCAATTGGCCAATCCGGAACGCGATCGTTCCCAGGGACTGGGCTTGGGGCTCGCTATCGTCGAACGTCTGGCGTCGTTGCTACAGCACCGGATAGAGCTGGATTCCGAGTTGGGCCAAGGATCATGTTTCGCCATCGTCTTGCCTGCGGGCGATCCGGCGGCGGTGGTGGAATCGACAGCGGCGCCAGCGTATTTCGGCCAGCGCGACGTGGATGGCATGCGCGTGGTGGTGATCGACGACGAGGCAGCGGTGCGCGCGGGCATGCTAGCGGTGTTGGAAGGCTGGGGATGTGAAACCGTATTGGCCGGCTCCGAGGGCGAGGCGTTGGAGAGTCTGCGGGAGCGCGCGCCACCGCACGTCATTATTGCGGATTACCGTTTGCGTGATGACAAGACCGGTGCGCAGGCCATAGAACGCCTACGGCGTGAATTTGGTGATGATATTCCGGCGCTCATCATTACCGGCGATACTGACCCCGCGCGTCTGCGCGAGGCACAAGCGAGCGGCCATGCCCTCATGCATAAGCCGGTGCAGCCGGGGAAACTGCGGGCTTATTTACGCAGCGTACAGCGACGCAAGGCATGACGCGGCGCGCCGGTTTATCCTACGGGGTGCCCGGATCTCATGCCAACGTTCTCCGCCATCCGTATTGCCTGCAAACGATTACTAACGTTGAGCGTTTTGAAAATGGCGCCCACATGGGCCTTGACCGTGGCGCCGGATAAATTCAGGTCGCGTGCGATCTGCTTGTTGGATTTGCCCTGCACCAGGGCATTGAGCACCTCGAACTGTCTCGGCGTCAATCCGAAGGGTTGGGTGCTGTCCCGATCCGACTGGTTGGATAAAGGCGACTGGACCAACCTCGGCGGCACATAGATTCCGCCGGACAACACCAGGCGTAGTGCGCTAAGCATTACTGGCCGGGCCTCGCTCTTGGCGACATAACCCATGGCGCCGGCATCAAGCGCACGTTTCATATCGAGCACGCTTTCAGAGGCCGATATGACAACCACGGGAACGGTTTCGGCGCGATCTAAAAAAGTTTTCAGTCCGGTAAATGCCTCCATGCCGGGCATACCGAGATCCATGAGGGCGAGGGCCATATCCGGTTCCTGCGCCACATGCGCCAGCGCTGTTTGCCAATCGTGTGCCTCCAGGATGTCGGCCTCCTCGGCCAGTGGCTGGACGATCTGGCGCAAGCCCTCCCGGAACAAAGCGTGGTCGTCGGCAATGAGGATTTTCATTCGTCACCCTTGTTTCAGGATTATTGTCGATGCTTAAATTGACTGAAAATCGCGTCTTTGTCCATATGCTTGCCCCCTACCAAGGTCTTAGTACCTTAAGTCAATTTACGGATTGTCGCCGCATCAGGATAATGCCGGTCATGCTGAGGTTGCCCAGCGCACAGACAAACAATCTGAGCGAACGTCGTAAGGACCTGTATGCAAGCACTCGCCCCATTCAATAGTATAAAAAACAAAAATATCTCGGTATTGGCCGTAAAAGGACTCGTGGCTCTGGTTAATCGCGGCCAAAAGAACCTTGCCAGAAGCATGTTGGTCCCAAGCGACGTGCGCGGCGAGCCCTTAATTCTTTATGCGCAGCGGTAACCCCTGCAAAAGACTTAGGTCGTGGCCGATTCCGGCCCGTACCCAACCGTATCCGGTGGGCGATGCCATCCCACAAGCAATTATTCCCCTGCTTCAGGCATCGTTCAACCGGGATCCACTTTTTTATATAAAGTGCGAGCCCTTCACTTCAGGCATAAGACACGAGCAATGTCTATCCCGAGATAGAAGGGCAGTGATATCACCCATTTCAACATTGAGGAGAAAACGATCATGAAAATACAATCAACATTGTCTTTTGTCGCGTTACTAGGGGCCTTGTGCCTGCAGCCTTGGGCGTACGCCGACGTGAAGTCTGCTCCCGGCAAACCCACTACCGCAACCGGCGAGTTGGTGGACTGCTTCTACGAGCAGAACGCCGGCCACGCGGCCTGCCAGCAATTTAGAGGCTCCACGGGAAAGAAAGCCATTACGAAAGAGGCACCCCTTTCCGACGACGGGCGTATTGTTAACCGTACCGATAAAAATCCAACGGTATCAACTGCCCACTAGCACCAAATTAGTGCAGCCGTGCCTTGGGTTTTTTGAGCGAGCCAAGGGAAGAGGGGAGAACAAAACAGAAATAGATGAGAAGTAAACCCCTGGGCCCAAGGCGGACGGTATCCGCCTTGGGCCCATTTTTTAAATGAGCACCCCATTAAATGCTGCTCATCCCCCAACTTTTAAGAGGACAGTCATGTACCACATCACTATTAAGTCCATCCTGCTCGCCCTTAGTTTTATCGGGGGGCTCAGCGTATTTGGCCTGGCTACCGCGGGCGGGCGCGGAAATCTAAGCCCCCAACCGCCCATGATCATGAAGACCGCGGTGGACGCGAAGGAAAATGTCCTCATTATTACCGGCCGCAATTTCGGCGCGACGCCGCCCACCGTCACCTTGGCCGACCAGACACTGGACGTGCAGCGTTTTTCGGAGCATGAGGTCGTGGCCAGCCTACCGTCGGATCTCGCTTCTGCCAGTTACGGCGTTACCGTGACCACCAGTGGCCGGAATCGAATCAGTTCCAATATTTTCAGTGCCACGTTACAGACGGATAAAAGATAGAAATCTTTGTGAGCCGTAGTGTATTTTCAATGGAATATCTATTAAATAAATGACGTCTTATGTATGATAAGGCACAGTAGATTTTAGGGCAAAAGTTATTATTGAGGGGGCGTTTACTAAAAACCATAATTTTTGAAGGAGAGTTATCATGACACCATCTATCCGCAAGGTACCGCTACTACTATCTACACTGATTTTGTTGTCAATATTCAGTTCCGCGCAGGCGGCCGTTGTTCAATTTAATGTATTACTCTCGGGAAGTGCGGAAGTTCCGGGACCCGGGGATGCAAATGGCAGCGGTTTAGCTCTTCTTAGGATCGATAATGTAGCCAATACCATCAATTGGAACATCACCACCAACGACATCGCGCTACCTATCACAGGGGCCCATATTCACCAAGCCGTGGAAGGGGCGTCGGGGCCGATCGTGGTTGATTTCAACGGCCAGCTTAGTGGTTCTAATCTATATGATGCGGATCTTGCCAGTGTTCTGGCCGATTCCCATGGCTTTTATGTGAATATACATACCAGCGAATTTGGAGGTGGCGCCATACGTGGACAGCTTTGCGACCCTATTGCTGCACCCGTGCCTGTACCTGCTGCTGCCTGGCTATTCGGTAGCGGTTTGATGGGGTTAGTGGGCGTGATGCGCCGTCGTACTTCTAAGAACAAATAAACCGTAAATTATGGCCGATGAGAATCCCAGTACGCATAAGCGTGCTAGGATCTTTCGCGCGTTTCTAGCTTATTTTTAAATTATCCTAAGCCTAATCAACAGAAAATGCAGAAACCCTCGCTTACCCAAGAATTTACCCCCGTTTGGCGCGAATAAATGGAAAAAATAGCGAAATATCAGTTAAGATAAGACCTTAAAGCCCCTTGAGGCATCTTCGGGGCTCCGATAAGCCCAAATTTAGTATCGGATATCCTGATATTGGCTGTTGACCGTAATAACACCGAGGTATGGCATGGCCCGCGTAACCGTTGAAGATTGTCTAGAAAATGTTGAAAATCGTTTCCAACTGGTACTGGTAGCCACGCGTCGTGCCCGGCAACTGGTATTGGGTGCCGAGCCCTGTGTGCCCCGGGGAAGTGACAAACCCACGGTGATCGCCTTGCGCGAGATCGCGGGCGGTTTTGTCACCAATGCCATACTGGATGACACGCCGCAAGCTGGATATGAGGCCGATGAAGACACCGCTGAGCAGACCGCAGCCGCCGCCGCCAACGCGTTTATCCCGATCGGCGAAAAAGAAGGCGGCGCCGGCGTCTAAAAAGCCGGCTTCCCCGGAGTCGTCCCCGGCTGCGCCCGCGGGCGACCGGTATCAGATCGGGGATCTATGCTCCCAGTTGGAGACCTATCTCGGTCCGGCCGAGGTAAGCGATGTGTATCGCGCTTACCTGTTTGGCGCCCAGGCCCATGACGGCCAGAAGCGCCGCAGCGGCGAGCCGTATATTTTTCACCCTCTGGAAGTGGCGCGCATCCTCGCCTCGATACATTTGGACAGCCGCAGCCTCATGGCGGCGATACTGCACGATGTCATCGAAGACACCCCCACCGCGAAAGAACAGGTAGCCGCCGATTTTGGCGTCGACGTGGCCGAGCTGGTGGACGGGGTCAGCAAGATCGGCCAAATCGAATTCAAAACCAAAGAAGAAGAGCAGGCGGAAAACTTCCGCAAAATGTTGCTCGCCATGTCCCAGGACATCCGCGTCATCCTCATTAAGCTTGCCGACCGTCTCCATAATATGCGCACCCTGGGCGCGCTGCGTACCGATCGCCGTCGCGCCATAGCCAAGGAGACTCTGGATATCTACGCGCCCATCGCCAATCGCCTCGGCATGCATCAGTGGTCGCACGAACTGGAAGACCTGGGGTTCGCCAATCTCTATCCCGCGCGTCACCGGGTACTGGCCGAGGCTACGCGCAAACGCCACGGTAACCGCAAGGCCATAGTAGAGAAAATACGCAATCCCATCATGGCGCACCTGGAACAGGCCGGCCTGCTGGCCGAAGTGAGTGGGCGCGAAAAGAATCTCTACAGCATCTACACCAAGATGCGCCAGAAACATTTGAGCTTCGATCAGGTGTATGATGTCTATGCCTTTCGCATCGTCGTGGATAACGTGGATACCTGCTACCGCGTACTCGGCGCCATGCACAATCTGTACAAACCCATCCCCGGACGCTTCAAAGATTACATCGCCATCCCCAAGGCCAATGGCTATCAGTCTTTGCATACCGTAGTATTCGGCCTGTTCGGCGTATCTATTGAGGTGCAGATACGCACCCAAGACATGCATAAAGTGGCCGAGGTGGGCGTGGCCGCGCACTGGTTGTACAAGAGCGGCGATCAGGGCGCCACGGTGCAGGCGCAAAAACGCGCACTACAATGGCTGCAGGACCTGCTCGAAATTCAGCAACAGGCCGGCAATCCCAACGAATTTCTTGAACACCTCAAGGTCGATCTGTTTCCCGATGAGGTGTACGTATTTACGCCCAACGGTGATATCCGCAAGCTGCCACGAGGCGCCACGGTTATCGATTTCGCTTACGACGTGCATACCGATGTGGGCAGCCGTTGCGTCGGCGCGCGCCTGAACCAAGTATTGGTGCCTCTGCGCACGGTGCTGCGCAACGGCGATCACGTGGAAATCATCACTTCCAATTGGGGCCGGCCCAGCCCATCGTGGCTGGATTACGTGGCGACCGGCAAGGCGCGCGCCCATATCCGTAGCTATCTCAAGAATCTGCAACGTGATGAATCTGTGAGTCTCGGCGAACGCCTGTTGAGCAAGGCGCTGGATGAGGCCGGCGTCGAGCTGACGCAAATCGAAGACGAACAGAAAACTATCTTGTTGCACAGCCTGAAACTAAAAAACTGGGAAGACCTGCTGGCCGATCTCGGCATAGGCAACCGCCTGGCGGCGGTGGTGGCGCGCCAACTCCTGCCGGCGGGCATGGAGGCCGTCACTCCCAGGGACACCGCCTCGGTATTGGCCATCCGCGGTACCGAAGGGGTGGTGGTGAATTACGCGCGCTGCTGCCGCCCCATCCCCGGAGACCCCATACTCGGTTTCCTCACCGCCGGACGCGGCATCGTGGTGCACACCGAGAGCTGCCACAACGTGGTTAAATACCGCAAGCATCCGGAGCAATGGATAGACGTGCATTGGGAGCAGGGCATCAAGGGCGTGTTCCCCGTGGGCCTGCGGGTAGAGGTAAAGAACCAACGCGGCGTACTGGCGATGGTGGCTGCGGCCATCTCCGAACTGGATGCCAACATCGATACCGTTTCCATAGAGGAGCGCGACGGCCTCAGCACCGCCATGGATTTCACCGTGGAAGTGCGCGACCGCGTGCACCTGGCGCAGATCATGCGCCGCATACGTTCACAGGAAACAGTCATACGCATTATCCGCATAAAAGGCTGATCAAGGACTCGACATGAAAAAAGAAATCATCAAAACCGCCGCCGCCCCCGCGGCCATAGGCACCTATTCCCAGGCGGTGAAGGCCGGTAACACCGTCTACCTATCGGGTCAGATTCCGTTGATCCCCGGTGGATCGGAACTGGACGACTCCGATATCCGCACTCAAATAACACGTGTGTTCGAGAATCTAAGTGCGGTGGCCAAAGCCGCTGGCGGCAGCCTGCAGGATGTGGTCAAGCTCAATGTCTTTCTCACCGATCTTAGGAATTTTCCCACGGTCAACGAAGTCATGGCGGAGTATTTTCAGCAGCCGTATCCGGCGCGCGCCGCCGTGGGCGTGGCGGCGCTGCCGCGCGGTGTGGGGGTGGAGATGGACGCTATTATGGTGATGGACTAATCCGGTTTAGTACTCTTGCAAGCACTGAGCTTTGGTATAGGCCTCCAATATTATTTTATCCATGCAGGGCAGCCACCTATCTATTATGGACATCGCTATCGAACCCTTAACCGCGCTCAAAGGTGTGGGGCCGAGGCTGGCGGATAAGCTCCAACGCCTGGGGCTGCGCACTACTCAAGATCTGTTGTTCCATCTGCCGTTCCGCTATCAAGACCGCACCCGCGTCACTCCCATGGGGCGCCTGCGTGCCGGTGCCGAAGCACTGCTAGTGGGCAATATCGAATTGACCGACGTCGTGTTTCGCGGACGTCGCAGCCTTTTATGCCGGGTGAGCGACGGCACCGGCCATGTTACCTTGCGCTTCTTTCATTTCTCCGCCGCGCAACAAGCGAACCTGCAGCGTGGTCGTGGTGTGCGCTGCTTCGGCGAGGCGCGCTTGGGGGCCTCGGGTCTGGAAATGGTGCATCCGGAATACGACGTGTTCGACGCCGAACCGGCGCAACAGGCGGAAGCGCACCTTACACCGGTATATCCCACCACCGAAGGCGCGCACCAGTTGACCTTGCGCAAGCTCGTGGCCCAGGCATTGAACCTGCGCTTGGCGCAGATCCCCGAATGGTTGCCGCAAGAATTACTCACGGAGATGCATCTGCCCACGCTATGCGAAGCCCTGGCCTATGTGCATCAGCCGCCGCCGGACGCGGCGGTGGCGGTGTTGGAGCAGGGACGCCATCCGGCGCAGCAGCGCCTGGTGTTCGAGGAAATGTTGGCGCACCACTTGAGCCTCAAGCGCGTGCGCGCACGTATGCAGCGCCATAGCGCCCCGGTCATGCAGACATCGGGCCTATTAGCGAAAAGATTTTTACGCGCCTTGCCATTTTCCTTAACCGGCGCGCAGCAGCGGGT
>JANOTM010000182.1:0-4348 GCA_031416355.1 Gammaproteobacteria bacterium | reverse complement strand
CAGGCACACGGCCAGAGCAATGCTCCACAAATCGAAGAGCCGCTGATGGTGAACATCGGGCACGTGACATTTTAGATGTCGCGTTAAGAAACAGTTTCGAGTTAGGAGATCAAGATGACGACAGCAAGATATTTCCTGGTTATGTTCGGCTTGCTCGTTGGCAACCCGGCGCTGGCCCACAACCCCGCCGGGCCGCAAACCATCGAACAGCACTCCGCAGACCGCATCAGCCCGAACATATATGTCGTGCACGGTCTTCGCGGCCTGCCCAACAAGGCCAACTATGGATTCATCAATAACCCGGCATTCATTGTCGCCAAGGATGGCGTGATCGTTGTTGACCCGGGAGGCAGCCTGCAGGTTGGCGCGGAACTGGCCAGAAAAATCCGCAAGGTAACCGGCAAACCGGTGATCGCGATACTCAACACTCATATCCACGGTGACCACTGGCTCGGCAACGATGGCGTGCATCGTGCCTATCCACAGGCCGCCATCTACGCGCACCCCCGTATGGTGGAGCGAATGAAGCTCGGCGAGGGCGAAAGGTGGCTGAACAGGTTTGAACAGATGACGGAAGGCGTGATCGCCGGCACGCGTGTTGTGGCGCCAACCATCGGCGTCGGCGACGGGGAGACCTTGAATTTGGGTGGACTGTATTTTCGCTTCCACCATTTCAAGGCGCACACCGACACCGACATCATGATCGAAGTGACGTCCGATAAGGCCTTGTTTCTCGGAGACATCGTCACCTATCGCACGGTTCCTTCGAGGAATCAGCCGCAAGACGCTTATTTCAAGGGACAGCTCGATGCTACCCGCACGGCGACCCAGCTTCCAGTAAGGCTCTACATCCCCGGTCACGGACCGACCGGCGACCGGAGCCTGGTGCTGGATTCACTGCGTTTTCAGGAGAAACTTTACAGTGCGGTTACAAAATATTTCCAGCAAGGCCTGAGCGACTTTGAAATGAAAGAACCGATTCAGCGCGAGTTATCCGAGTACAAAGACTGGAACGGCCTCGACGCGCTGGGACAGGTGATCAACCGAATTTATCTCGAGGTCGAGGCGAATGATTTTTGAACCAAGAGCAGCGAAGGCAGGGAAACCTGCTCCACGTATGAGGCTTGTACGCTAACTAGGCTTAAAGCCGCTCGCGAAGATTCAAGGTTAAAGTGAGCTGGAGCGACAACAAGGGCGCAAAGGGCGGGGCTGAGACCACGGTTGACGCGGTATAAGTTCCCGTCTCATGTAGTTGTGTTCTGCCTGCTGACGACCCAAGTAAAAATTGAGTATAGAGAGGACATATTATGAGAACCATCCTGACCCCGCTTGAGGTATTTTTCATTTCCGCGGCGATGGCTGCCGATTACGCGAGAGAAAAACGCTGGGCCGACGAGATTGCCCCCAACATCATTATCGGCAATCCGGTTTATCTGCAAACCGGTAACGGCTGTATATTTTTAAACCTCTACACCGAAGCCACCAAGGCCAATGCCGCGGTCATTGTCGTGCATGGCCGCGGCATCCATCCGGATATGGGGTTGATTGGTGTGTTGCGCACCCGGCTTGCCGACCATGGCTACACCACGCTGTCGGTGCAAATGCCGGTGCTGTCGGCGGAAGCCGCGGGCGACACCTGTCTTTCCGACTTTCCGGAAGCGGGCGAGCGCCTGGCGGCAGCGTTAAAGTTTTTGCAGGAAAAGGGGCACAAGAATATCGCCTTGGTCTCGCACAGCATGGGCGCGAGAATGTCGAGCGATTATCTGAAAAATAATCCTGCGGTGCCGTTATTCGCGTGGGTGTCGGTGTCGATCACCAACGACACGCTCGGGTCGCTTGGCGTACTCAAGTTCCCGGTTCTTGATCTGTACGGCGAGAATGATTTGCCACAGGTTTTAGATAATAACAATGCCCGCCGCCTTGGCGGCCAAGAAAATAAAAGGCTCGGTGCAAACGATGGTGCCTAACGCCGATCATTTTTTTAATGGCCACGAGGACGCACTGATGAAATACGTGAAGAGTTTCCTGGACAAGACATTCTAACTATTGAGAGGAACAACATGAAAAAAATATTGACCATGCTGACAGTCTTGTGAGTCACGGGTATTTTCTGGCTCCCGGCGCAGGCGGATCCACAGTCTGGTCGAGATGTGCTTCCAGAACTTAAAGCGAAATACGTCAAAACCAAACCCATCATTGACGGTGCGGGGAGTGACGATGTATGGAAACTTGCCAAGCCCCTTAATTTGGACGTGGCAGGCGTGTGGGGCCCGGCTATTGGTACATCGGCAAAGGTGACGATCAAAGCGGTGTACACAGACAGCCACATCGCATTCCTGGTGAGTTGGGACGACGCCACGCGCGACGACAAGATGCATAAGCCCTGGGTTTGGGTCGCGGAAAAGAAGATGTATGAGCAAAGCAAGGAACAGGAAGATGCCGTGGCGCTGGCGTTCGAGCTTAGCGGGCCGTTCACAGCCGACATGCTTTCCTCCGTGGATGCCGTTTGGGACCTCTGGACCTGGAAGGCCACGCGCACCGATCCGGTCGGCTACGCTTTGGACAAGACCCATCGCTACTCCACCACCCAACCATCAGGCAAAGCAAGGGAATACAAATCGCGGACCGGAACACCGATCTGGATTCAACGCCCCGACGATGCCGGCAAGTCGACGCAGACATCGCTACCGGCACCGACGGAGTATCGTGGAGATAAAGCGCCGGCGTATATGATCGGAGAACCGTCGGGCAGTGCGGCGGACGTGCGGGCCAAGGGAACATGGGAGCATGGTCGTTGGACCGTGGAGTTCATGCGTAAGCTCGACACCGGCCACACGGACGACACTGTGCTTGAGACAAAAAAGACCTACGCCATCGCGGTGGCAGTGCAGGACCGAACGGGCGACATGGACAAAGCATCCTCGGTTATTCGGCTCGGTTTCGAAACTATTGATCCGGCCAGATGATGTTTGAAGTCCGTTCGCCCTGAGCTTGTCGAAGGGTGCATGGGCTTCGACAGGCTCAGCCCGAACGGGGTTGATACTTCACCGTGCCGGATCAATAGATAGAGCACGGGGCAACGTGTTTGCTGGATGCCCCTTTATTGGGGTGTCTGTGGAATCGAGGGCGCCTCACCGCTGGGCTCATTTCAGCTCGGTCGATATTTCCTGGAATTCGTTGGTTGACTGGATGCTACCCATATATTTCTTACGTTTATTTAAGAAACACTTAAGTGGTGTGTCCGCTGTGCAGAGGTTAGCTTTAGCACAGGTAAGCAGACTACGAGAGGTAATCCATGAACATGTCAATCCGGATGTTAATTTCAATCGCCTGCCTTTGCGGGTATGCGCCCTACGCGTGGAGCGGGCCCGAGCAGCGCTTCGATTTTGAGACACAGCCGAAAGAAATTACCTGGAAGGCAGAAACCACGCAGCCGGACGCGAAGGCTGCCGACTGGGTCATTGTGACCGATGCCACAGCGCCGAGTCCTGCGCGAGTGCTCACCATCCGCCGTATCAATGACCGCGCACGCAACGTCTTTAATCTTTACTGGACCCGTGACATGGCATTCGAGAACGGCACGCTGGAAGTTCGCGTGCGCGCCAATAGCGGCGATATCGATCAGGGCGGTGGGCTGATCTGGCGTGTCCGTGACGCCCGTAATTATTACCTCGCCCGATACAACCCGCTGGAGCGGAATCTGCGTGTCTATATCGTCACGGACGGTTCACGCCGGCAACTCGCCAGCGCGGAGGATATTCCCATCCCGGCTGGCCGCTGGTGGCAATTGCGCATCGCGCACACCGGTAGCCGTATCACCGCCTGGCTGGATGGCGTCAAGCACGTGCAGGTTGCCGATGACAGCCTGAGCGGCGCCGGTGGTGTCGGGCTCTGGGCCAAGGCGGATGCCGCCAGTTCCTTCGACGATCTGGCGGTTAAACGTTTTCGCGCCCCGCCGGCAAACGATGAATAACCATACGGAGGAAATCATGCGTGCCTTGCTTTCAACGGCTCTGTTGTTTCTGATTTTTGTCGCCTCCGTCGCGCAGGCGGAATTGCGTCTGGGCATTGAGCCGCGGGGATCAGCCGCGGAGACGCAGCAAGCATTCGCTCCCTTGGCCGAATATCTCACGCACGAGCTGAAGGAGCCGCTACGGCTGGTGATCGCCGACGACTTCACGGATTACGACAAACGCTTGCAAAACCGGGAATTCGACATCGCCTTTGCCGCTCCGGCCACGATTCTCTACAGCATGGACGTGGCGGACCCGGAACTGGCGGCCGTGGCCCTCGACCGTGACAGCGGCGCGACGCTCAAGGGCGTGTTCCTGGTACCGAAGGACTCGCG
>JANOTM010000181.1:0-23036 GCA_031416355.1 Gammaproteobacteria bacterium | reverse complement strand
CCCACATAGACTTGGTGTCAGTGAACATCCGGAACCGGCTGACCTTTCCATCCCGAAGGTCGTAGACATGGACCGCCGCCGCCCGCATTGGCTTCCTGGTCTTATAGTGCAACCCCTCGTATTGGCCGATCACCACAATGTTCGATCCAGCATCAAGGAACTGTTCAATTTGGTAGGAGAAGCCCTCCCATACACTACGATTGCCTTTGAACACGGCCTCGATTACAGCATCCGCACCTTTATGCCTAGCTCCATTCGGGAAACCATCGTTCTGAACCCACTCCAGATCATCCGTACATATTGCGCGAAAACCTTCGTTATCTTTCGCACGAAAGCATCGATACAACTCTTGGATAACTTCAAGATTCGTCATGTGCATTTCCTCCACGCCTCGCGGTTTGGACCAGCGGCGGGCTATTATCCGTCTGATCCCTTGGCGCGCAAGTGACCGTTTCGCAGAAGAATCAACGTGTCCGTTTCAGAATATGGCGCGTGACCTGTACCGGGATGTAGTCTCTGCCAGGTGCCCGCCGGATAGTGGCCGCGCTCATCTCGTAGTTCACCCTGCAACACAAAAATCTCCTCTCCCCATGGATGCCGATGAAAGTGCATGTGAGTACCGCGTATCCATGATACCAGCATCAGCTCATGGCCGACGCCGATTAACGACGCAACTTTCATGTCGGGCGTTCCACCCATGTGCCAATCGAGTTGATGGGACGTCATTGCGTGGTCGCAGGGTAGTGCGCCGCGATCCTGGTACGCGAACAGCCTCGCGCCTTCCGGGCCGGCGGTAAATGTCTTATTCGCGCCTGGGCTGAGAAAAGCTCCGCTAGTGTAGCTCGGGTTGGTGCGATCTATTAGTTCACCTTGAAGAATATAAAGATCGTTGTAAATATTAGTATCAAACGGTAACTGTTCCCAGGGCGGAAAATCGACTATTCCGGCCCAGTGCAAATCATCGACGTTCGTGAAATGGACGATTTCGCGTATTCGATTTACCGGCTGCTCAAGATTAAACGATTTCGTTTCGATCACGCGCTTACCCATTGGTCTAGAAAAAATCCAAGCTCGTTTTGCATTAGTGCCTATGCAGGCACAGCAGTCAATTTCGCAACCATTCTTCGCACAAATGGCGCCACCACCAGCACGGTCGGAAACGCAATTGGCCACGCCGTTGCAAACCCTTTAAACCATTGGACTAGAAAATCTGGGCCGAGCCCCTGCGTAACGAACACGACCGCGCCGGATATTATCGTGACCATAATCATCGACAACATACCACCAAAAAGCAGGTTGCTATAGCGTGCGGAAATTCTCATGAGTTTTTCTCGTGGCGTGGCTAGACGCGTTCTCTACCTCGTTATCGCGGCAGCGGGAAAGTCCAACGCCGGTGCGGCCACGTGATTGAAGTAATTTGAAAATACGTTGAGCGCGACATGCGCGACTATTTCCCCGATTTCCTCATCCGACCAGCCGTGCGATTTCACTTTGGCAAAGTCCGCGTCGGTGACCACTCCGCGGTGTTGCAGGAGTACATCGACAAACTGCAGGGCCGCCATGCTTTTCGGGTCTGACGATTGGCTCTTCTGGGCGGCGGCGAGTTCAGTTGTCGATAATCCTATCTTTGCTCCCCGAAAGGTATGCGCAGCCACGCAGTAACCACAGTCATTGATAGTCGCCGTCAACAGGGCAATGCGTTCGCGCATGGGCATGCTCAGGGCGCCTTTCCCCAAGGCGCCACGGAACGCCAGATAGCCGTCCAGTGCCGCCGGTGATTGGGCCATGGAGCCATACAGGTTGGGTATGCGCCCCAACTGGGCTTGCGTGGCGTCGAGGAGTTCTTTGGCCCGACCCTGGGCGGTAGTGGGATCGATAGAAGGAATGCGAGTCATGGATTATTTCTCCTGAAGTTTATAAGTCGAAAGTAAGAACGTTGCGATTTTTTTTGCGGCCTTGGCCGATCCGGGTTTTCTTTCCCTAACCGCGGTAACAATCGCGCCATCCATCAAGAGTAGGAATGCCTTGGCGAGTTCCTCCGATTTCTTCACGCCCGCCTGGGATAATAGCGCACGCACGATCCGTAGCACCTTCTGCTTATGTCCAGCCGCCGCTTGGTGAGCCATATGGTCACCATCCGCCATCTCAACCATAGTGTTGATAAACGCGCAGCCGCGAAAATCTTTTCTCGAAAAACGCTCTTCCAGCGCGTCAAATATCGCCAGCGGGCGATCCTCGATATTGGGCTCTATTCGACTCACCGTGCTCTCGAACCAGGTGCGCCAGAGTTCGTCGCGGCGTTTTAAGAATTCCAATACCAGTAAATCCTTCGATTTGAAATGCTTGTAGAACGTCATCTTGGCAACATCGGATTGAGCGATGATGGTATCGACACCCACCGCACGTATTCCGTTTTGATAAAATAACCGGCTCGCCACCTCTAGAATCCGGTCACGTGGGGTTTTTAAAACCTGTTTGGATGTTGCCATGTCAATAACTATACAGACCTGTCTGTATAGTGTCAAGAGATCGAGGGGGAGGCTGCGATCTTTCTCGCTGGAAGTGGCTATGCTTGAGGCAAGCGGACGCGCCGTGAACACGCGTCCGCTTAACTTATTGGTTATGCCAGTTTACGCAGGCTTGAAGTGCCCAAAAAACCTTATTTCCGCGATTGCTTTTGTGTACGGTAAAAATCGCTCATCGCCGCTCTCGAAGGCCTTGGCTGCGGCGACGGCGTTTTCCAGGCAGTCCCATTTTGCAATATCGGCAAAAACCCTATCGCCGCCTACGGGTGAGTACATATCCAATTGTAACAATCCCTTGAAGTCTTTCAGGGCTGCTCTTAAGCCATCTCTGATATGGGGAATACTATTCACATATTCTTCTTTCACGACAAATACAGCGACTTCCAGGACATGATCGTTCATGCTCGTTTCTCTCCAATTTAAGTTGAGAGCCGAGCATACCCGGACCCTACTGACAACGTATTGTCACTATGAGTTTTGGCTCTGGGTTTTTATATACGAGGCGAGGTTAAGGTCCGCTGTAGTCTCGAAGGTTTCATCCAGGATTTTTAGTTCTTGAATTCGATCGACCCGAAAATCCCGATAGGCGGATCGCAAGGTACACCACGCCCCTAATGTCCATTTTCCGCCCCAGTAGAATAAACAAAGAGGATACAGCTGCCTACTCGATACAATGCCCTCCTGCGTCATATATTGGACGTGGATTTTATGCCGATCTCGGATAGCTATGCGCAACTGTTCCCAGTACCGGGATTCATCGGCCCTATCGCGCATAACAGGCGCGAAAATATTTGCCTCCGCGCGGTGTTTCATATTCTCACTTAAACCGGAGTAAATCTTATGTAACAACGAGTGGGCAGACTCGGGCAATTCCGTGCCTGTCCAGCCGGTAACCATGCGGACCCCCACGAGCAGTGCGTCCAATTCATCCGGCGTGAGGTTAAGCGCGGGCAGCTCAAAATTATCCTGTAGACGATACCCGGTTCCAGCTTCGCCATATACGGGTATACCGTTGACCGATAAATCGTCTATGTAGCGATAGACTGAGCGCACCGAGACATTGAGTTTATCCGCCAACTGCTGGGCAGTGATAGGTTGGGAGCGTCTTAATAAATTGGTGAGCTGGAACAGCCTGTCTGATTTTCGCATTGCTAGTGGTCAAACGGTTATTGATGAACCCTAACGTCCGCTGGAATAAAATACTTCGCGCGGCAATCGGTATAAACAGTGAGTCCTGAGCATACTACCTACGGGCACACTGGGATGCTCGAATGTGCCAGCCTCGCGCATACCGAGACGCTTCATCACCGCGCGCGACCTGAAGTTGTCAACGGCGCAGAAGGACACGATTTCTGGCAAGTTGAGTCGCTCGAAGCCAATACCAAGAGCGCCTTGTGCAGCCTCCGTAGCATAACCTTTGCCCCAATATTGAAAGGCGAGTCGCCAACCCACTTCCACGCAAGGTGAAAACGGAAGCTCGGGGGCCGGAATATGCAGTCCCACGAACCCCATGAGCGCTTGCGTGGCCTTGGATTCGGTTGCCCAGAAACCCCAACCGCGTTCTTCTATGAGTAATTGGCAACGGTTAGCCATCGCGTCACTGTCGCTGCGCGCGAGCGGCGATGGAAAAAATTCCATAACCCTGGGATCTGAATTGAGTGCGGCAAAGGGTTCGCGGTCAGAGGGTTTCCACTGACGCAAACGCAGGCGCTCGGTCTCGAACTCGATTAACTCAGCCATAGGTTGACATGTCTACTCAGATGCATGATGAGTTAAGGCGCGCCAATTTCACGCGAATTCCCCGCAACCCGTTCTTCATCCAGTTGCCGTATCCGTGCCACCAGCGCGACGACTTCGCGACCAAATACGGTGAGCGCGTATTCCGTCCGTGGCGGCGACTCGGCATACCGGTGTTGCTTAAGCAGGCCGTATATAGTGAGTTTTCGCAGGCGCTCGCTGAGCACTTTGGCCGAGATGCCGGGAATGTGTTTCTCCATTGCACCGGGGCGAGTAATTCCGTCTCCCGCAGCCAAAAGTACGCTTACCGACCATTTGCAACCGATCACGTCTTCCAAACAGCGATAGGCAGACGCGCGCCGCGTATCGTCAGCATATTTTTTTGTCTTGGTTTTCATCAATAACAACCAAAAGGTGCGTGCCCCACCAAATTGTAGCCACTACCGCGCCATGACGGCAATGACTATTGTAACGGCATGGCGTAGCCACGGACTGTTTTTTTTATGTAGTTTAATCGACGTTCATTTTTATTAAAGAGGAGATATACTGATGAAATTAATCAAGCCCGCAGCACGGTTGACGATGTTGGCGACAGTACTAGTCGTAATCGGTAACGCGCACGCCCATGGTGTGGACGCCAAACCAGGAAACGCCAAGCCGGCGTTTGATATTGTCAAAACCGACATTAAAGTAGACACGGAGAAAAACTGGCTGATCTTTTCGATGCAAGTCAGCGGCAAGGCGGGTTCCATAAAGCCGACCAAAACGGGAAAATTCGCCGGCAGCCGGGTATTTTCCTACGTCTGGCCAACCAAGATCGATCCCGCGGAAGTGGGTTTCGACCAAGGCGCCGGCATCCTTGCCCTGGCGGTAACGGCACATCCGGACTTCGACGATGTGCCGGTGTTCAACATCAAAGGTGCAGATTGGCACAGCCATTGGGTGGTGCTGGTGCCGGACGAGATTTGCGGTAAAGACGCGTTGAAGGTTAAAGATATACCCGCGGGTAGCAAACCCAGGCTCCCCAAAACCTGGCCAGGTGTACCCATCCTCATCGACAGCCCCGGCTATCCGCCGGCCTTCAGTGGGGGCACTGTCAGCATCCGTGTACCGTTTAACGATGTCAGCCTGCTCGCGGGCGTAGCGTTCGACGGTGTGACTGCGGGTCTACAGATAAACGCCAGCGCGCACCAGCCCTTGCTATGCGTAGTAAACGTGTTCGATGTGGCGTCGGGCGATCTGAGCCTGCCAGGTAAGGCCGAATAAGGCGAGGGGTGCTGGGAACTTAACCACGTCCCCGGCGCCCCATTCCGCAGCATGCAATTTTATGGAGTAGCGCAGTAATGACGAGAAGCACCGTTGACGCACATTTGGCTCCCGAACTACAGACATGCGGCTGGATCAATACGCTGCAACCGCTCACGCTGTCCGCGCTGCGCGGCAAAGTGGTTGTGCTGCATGCCTTTCAAATGCTGTGTCCGGGTTGTGTACAATTCGGTATTCCGCTGGCCCAGCGTATGCACGAGGAATTCGACCCCGATCGGGTGACGGTGATCGGTTTACACACCGTCTTCGAACATCACTCGGTAATGAATCGTGACGCGCTTGAAGTGTTTGCCCACGAGTATAAATTACGCTTCCCGATTGGCATCGATATGCCAGACGGTCAACAAGGCATTCCGCTCACCATGCGCGCATACCATATGCAGGGCACCCCAAGCGTCATTCTGATCGACAAAACCGGCCATCTCCGCTTTCAAAAGCTGGGCCATGTGAGCGATCTCATGCTTGGATTTTCCATCGGAACTTTGCTTTCCGAGGAAATCGGCGATGCCATAACAGCACCAAGTGCGATGCCGGTGCATGCTACCCGCGATGGTCGTTCTTGAGTTAGGTATGTCTAGAGACAGAAGAGGTCGTCCTCCATCGCGAAACTAGTTAATGGGCGCGGCGTTGTTTACCGTGTCTACTTGAGCGCCGGACTGGGCGTTTAATTCTGGCCTCTCGAAGTAACCGGATTTTGGTGCTTTCCGCCAAATCATCCCAATGTCTGCCTTCGAGGGCGCCTTGTAAAGAATAGAGATAATAACAAATCGGTACCGTAATATTGGGATGGGCATCTTTGATCAGATTGTATGCCTTGGCAGGCCCGATGCGCTTTAAGTCAGCAACGGTTTTAAGACCGACCGCCGCAAGACGATCTGCAATTGCAGGTCCGATGTTTTTGAGACCACGGAGCACGGTTTTGTTATCCATGACTTGCATCCTAGTAAATCCTGCGTTTGGCGTGTAGAAAATCTAAGGCCGATATCCACACAAATACATGCGCCCCCATGCCCCAAAACGAGCAACAGCCGGTGGTGCCAAAATATACCAACAGGAAATAAGCTATGCCATTGCTCGCGATGCCCATGTAGATCACTCGCGCAGGATTCTTGTCTTTCTCTAACCTTTTTATGTCCTTGTGACCCTAACTAGTAAAGCCAGATAAGCGGCTCTCAAGCTTAGTGTGTCTCCGATATCTCCGCCTAGGGTTGTGCGCATAGAGCAATGACACATCCAGCCAGGACTGGCCCGAAAAACCGTTACCGCGCATAATGCCTCCCATACAAAGCGGTGATACTCCCGAACATATTTTATAATCATGAGCACTTCCATCCCCGCCCCAGCCGCACCACCGCCTGGCATCGCCGCCATGGGTAAATCCAGCCTATGGCGGCCGGTTAAACGCCTGTTGCGCCATGGCTTGCCGTGCGAAACCTTGGCGTGGTTGCTCGATCCGGCATCGCTCACACGCCGGGTGGTGGCGGTGTGTGGTGGGAAGTTCCGGGTGGAAGTGGCGTTTCAGGGCTGGCGCCGGCCGCTGTTACATGAGGCGCGGGCATTGGGCATGCGTGCCGGAGGCTATGCCTTGGTGCGCCAGGTGTATTTGTTGTGCGATGACCAGCCATGGGTATACGCGCGCACGGTGATTCCACGCACCACGCTCACGGGGCCTGAGCGCCGCTTGGCGCATTTGCGCACCCGTCCCCTGGGCGAGGTATTGTTCGCCGATCCCAGCATGCGGCGCGGTGCGGTGGAGATTGCGTGTTTGACGCCGCGCGAGCCGGTGTTCCATATGGCGACGCGCCGCCTGGCGTCGCCACCGGCCGTCATCTGGGGCCGGCGTTCGGTTTTTACCCTGAGCGCCAAGCCGTTGTTGGTGAATGAGATATTCCTTCCCGCTATTCCTCCATGCCACCGCTGACCCCGATATCGCGTTGGCGTTATTACCTGCGGTTGATGCGTCTGCATCGGCCCATCGGCATCCTGTTGCTGCTGTGGCCGACGCTGTGGGCATTATGGATCGCCGGCGCCGGGCGTCCAGCTTTGGGCGTGCTGGTGGTATTCGTGGCGGGGGTGGTGCTCATGCGTTCCGCCGGCTGCGTCATTAACGACTACGCCGACCGCGATGTCGACCTCCACGTGGAGCGCACGCGTACACGGCCACTGGCCACTGGCCAGGTGTCACCGCATGAAGCCCTGATTTTATTTGTGCTACTGAGCCTCACGGCGTTTGCGCTGGTGCTCACTATGAATAGACTCACTATTGCCCTATCTATTATGGGTGCGGTGCTCGCCGCCAGCTATCCGTTCATGAAGCGCTACACCCATCTGCCGCAGGTTTACCTGGGCGCGACCTTCGGCTGGTCCATACCCATGGCGTTTGCGGCCCAGACCGGCGCCATCCCGGGAGTGGCTTGGGTATTATTTGCGGCGAATATCTTTTGGGTGGTGGCCTACGACACGGCCTATGCCATGGTGGACCGGGACGACGACCTCAAGATAGGTATCAAGTCCACTGCCATCCTGTTCGGCACATGGGACCGGTTTTTCATCGGCCTCAGTCATTTTCTCACTATATTATTGCTGGCCTGGGCCGGGCGCATAGCCGGTCTCGGCTTCATGTATTATAGCGGCCTGGTGCTGGCGAGCGGCATCGCCGGATATCAGCAGGCGCTCTTGCACCGGCGCGAACGCCAGGCGTATTTCCGGGCGTTTCTCAACAATAATTATTTCGGCGCGGTGGTGTTCGCCGGCCTGTTGCTGGAATACGGTGTTTGATGGGGCACTGTAACGAAAAAACCGCCAGCGCTTTAAGATAGAATGCGACACAGCCGCTTTAGGAGCAATATATGAAACTCTATGGTTCTGAAACATCCCCTTACGTACGCAAGGTGCGCATAGTCATCAAGGAAAAAGCCATTCCATGTGAATTCATCGTGGAAGGGCCGGGGGACGCGGCCGGCAACGTGGCGGCGCTGAATCCCTTGGGCAAGGTGCCGGTGTTGCTGCGCGACGCCGGTGACGTGCTGTTCGATTCGCCCATGATTGTGGAATATCTGGATAGCATACAGGGCGATCCACTGTTGCCGCCCGTAGGTGAGGTGCGTTGGGTAGTGCAGCGTTGGCATGCCCTGGGCCAGGGCATCATGGAGGCCGTGATCGCGCGCATGATGGAAGGGCGCAAGCCGATAGAAAAGCAAATGCAGGAGGTGATCGCCAAGCAAGAAGCCAAAGTCGCCGCGGCTCTTAAGTATGCGGATGCCCACCTTAAACACGCGGACGCCGCCAAAAAGGGCGCAAACTATTTAGTTAATGATCGCTTCAGCCTGGCCGATATCGCCCTGGGCGTGGCCCTGGAATACATAGACATGCGCTATGCCCAGGATTGGCGCGGCAAATATCCGCGCCTGGCGCAGTGGCAGGCGGGCATGGCCAAGCGTCCCGCGTTTATCGAGACCCTGCCGCCGGAAATGCGCAAAGTATGAGTATGCCGCGTTTTACTGCTCAGGAGCAGCAAGTCATAGAGCGTTACGGTGCCTATACATCCAGCGGATGGATGCATAGTCTAAGACATTCTTTTTACCTCGCCCCGTCGCTGTTGTTCGCGGTGATCGGTTTTGTCTACCGTGATTATGTGGCCTTGCTGGTGGCGTATCTCACATTACTGGGTTATGGGGTGTATATCTTGCGCCAGTCCCATCACTGGGCACAGCATCTGCCGTCCATACTACACAAGTACGCCGACGGTATACGCAAACCCAAGGGCGCGCGCTAATCTTGCCTATGCGCTACAAAGACCTACGCGATTTCATGCAGCAACTAGAGCAGCGCGGCGAACTCAAACGCATCAGCGTCGCTGTGCATCCCCACCTGGAAATGACCGAGATCTGCGATCGTACCCTGCGTGCCGGCGGTCCGGCGCTCTTGTTCGAGCATCCCACCGGCCACAGCATACCGGTGCTCGCCAACCTATTCGGCACGCCCGAGCGCGTGGCCCTGGGCATGGGCGCGGATTCGGTGGCGGCGCTGCGCGACGTAGGCAAACTACTGGCCATGCTCAAGGAACCGGAACCGCCCAAAGGCTTCAAGGACCTATGGGACAAGCTGCCCAGCTACAAACAGGTGCTCAACATGCCCCCGAAGGTAGTGAATGACGCGCCTTGTCAGCAAGTGGTCATCGAGGCGCACGACGTGGACCTGGCGCGCCTACCGATACAGACCTGTTGGCCGGAGGACGCCGGTCCGCTCATCACCTGGGGGCTCACGGTTACCCGCGGTCCACTCAAAGAGCGGCAAAATCTCGGCATCTACCGCCAGCAGGTGATCGCGCGCAATAAGGTCATCATGCGTTGGCTGGCGCACCGTGGCGGCGCGCTGGATTTCCGCGACTGGTGCGCGACCCATGCGGGTGAGCGCTTTCCGGTGGCGGTGGCCCTGGGCGCCGATCCTGCCACCATACTCGGCGCGGTCACGCCGGTGCCGGATAGCCTATCGGAATACGGTTTCGCCGGCCTGCTGCGCGGCGCTAAAACCGAAGTGGTCAAATGCCTAGGCAACGATCTACAGGTACCGGCGAGCGCCGAGTTTGTGCTGGAAGGTTATATTGAGCCCGGCGAGATGGCGGACGAGGGTCCGTTTGGTGATCACACCGGCTATTACAACGAGGTTGAGCGCTTTCCGGTATTCACCATCGAGCGCATCACCCACCGCAAGAATCCGATTTATCACAGTACCTATACCGGGCGCCCGCCGGACGAGCCGGCGGTGTTGGGTGTGGCGCTGAACGAAGTATTCGTGCCGCTGCTGCAAAAGCAATTTCCCGAAATCACCGATTTCTATCTGCCGCCCGAGGGCTGTTCCTATCGCGTGGCGGTGGTGAGCATGAAGAAGCAGTACCCGGGTCACGCCAAGCGGGTCATGTTCGGCGTGTGGTCGTTTCTGCGCCAGTTCATGTATACCAAGTTTGTCATTGTCACCGACGACGATATCAACGTGCGCGACTGGAAAGATGTCATCTGGGCCATCACCACGCGCATGGATCCGGCGCGCGACTTCACCATAGTGGAAAACACCCCCATCGATTATCTCGATTTCGCCAGTCCCGTGGCCGGACTCGGCTCCAAGGTCGGCTTCGACGCCACCAATAAATGGCCGGGTGAAACCCAACGCCACTGGGGCCGACCCATGGCCATGAGTGCGGAAGTAAAAGCGCGCGTGGATGCCTTGTGGGATACCTTAGGTATAAGTTAGCTACTCACAGTAGACCTGGCGACGGCATCGGCCACGGCGCGCGCGACGCTGGCGCTGGATTGCGGGTTCTGGCCAGTGATGAGCAGGTCGTCCTGTTCCACATGGTCGGACCAATTAGGGCGGGCTATGAATTTTGCGCCGAGTTCGCTGAGGCGCGATTCCAGCAGAAACGGCATCAACTTATCCATGCCGGCGGCGCGTTCTTCCTCGTTGGTGAAAGCTGTGATCTGCTTGCCGGCAACCAGGGGGGCGCCATTTTTTAGCTTCACACCCACCAGGCCGGCCGGACCGTGGCACACCGCGCCTATCACTTTCTTGGTTTCGGCGAAGGCGGCCAATAGGTTTTGCAGGGATGCATTCTGCGGTAAATCGAACATAGTACCGTGGCCGCCCGGTAAAAAGATCGCTTGGAAGTCGGCGGCGCATACGGAATCGACTGGAACCGTTTTTTGCAGTGTGTGTATGGCGTCGGCCCATGCTTGTGCTTGCTCCGGCTTAGGCTCGCTGCGCGGATCCACCGGTACTTTACCGCCGCGTATACTGGCCACGGTGACGGCGTATTTTCTAGATACGAATTCCAGATAAGGGACGGCGAATTCCTCCAGCCACAAGCCGGTGGCATGGGAGGCGTCAATCTTTTCGTAACTGGTGATGACCATGAGTATATTTTTCTGTGTGCCCATTTTGGTAAGTTCCTTGAGGTTAAGCCAATGACGCTAGCGTAGGCGGTTTTATTGGCGCACGCCGTCGCAGGATTGGCATACTATTGAAGTTTACCTAATTGCTTGATAGTTCTCCCCTCACCCCGGCCCTCTCCCCGCAAGCGGGGCGGGAGAGGGCCGGGGTGAGGGTGGGGCGGTAATGGTTACTGTCACTGTGTGTCAAGTATTTAGGTAATTCTCAATAGTCGATTCTGTGCATATAATAATAATTATATTATTTATTAACACATATTTATAATAAAATTTATGGCAGATCTGGAGTGGTACCGGAGCTTTGTCGCGGTCTACCGCGCCGGAACAGTATTGGGGGCGGCGCGTACCCGCTTCCTAACCCAACCCGCCATTAGCCAGCAACTCGCCGCGCTCGAATCCGCCGTCGGTCAGCGCTTGTTCGCGCGTACCCCGCGGCGCATGTTACCCACCGACTAGGCAAAAGAACTCTATGGCCACGTCGCAGCATCGGTGGACACCCTGGAGCAGGCGCCGCGGGGTATGACCGGCGCTCTGATGTCGGCACAGCCGCTGCTACGGCTAGGCGCGCCACTGGAATATTTCCATGAAACCATTATCGGCAAACTTATTAATACGTCGGCCTGCCTACGGGTCGAATTCGACATCGCCGCCAATTTGGCGGAAAAACTTAAGCGTGCCGAACTGGATGTTGTTGTTGCGACCCAGCAAACGCCGGTGTCCGGTATCGAGTACCGCAAGATCGATACCGAGCATTTCCTGCTCGTAGGACCGGCGGCGGCGCGCCCGCCCAGGATGGAAGGCGGCAATGCGTCAGCGATACCGCGCGTCCAGACCTGGCTCAGCTACGGCGCCGACATGCCCATTATTCGACGGTATTGGCAAGATGTTTTCAAGCAGCGCCCGGCGTTCCAGGCGGCTATGGTCATGCCTAACCTGCACGCCATAGCAAAAGCGGTCGAATCGGGCTTAGGTATCAGCGTGCTGCCCGAATATCCGTGCCGGGCAGCGCTGAAATCCAAGCGCCTCAAGATGTTGTGGAAAAGTCGGCACGTGGTGTCCAATGATCTGTGGATCGCCTATGGTAAAGCCGAAAGAAATAATGTGGAAATAATCCGGTTGCGGAATGTGTTGGGCGCGAAATAGGCGTAATCCAGTACCGATGGCTAAGGCGGAAAGCACCCGTCGGTGGAGTTTGATTGCTGCTGACTTGCGGCAATGGGTGCACAAATAATTCGCGCTACCATCATCCGGCATTCCGAGACTAAAATACCGATCTTTACTATAACGCCCATAACGTCAGGACCCACCATGACCATAGCCTTATTCCCATGTGCACCTGCGCTCCTGCTCATTCCGGGACCGGCGGGTGAACTGGAAGTACTCACTGCGTGTCCGCCGCCGGACATCGCGGTGACGGCGACCGCCGTCGTGTGTCATCCGCATCCTTTGCACGGCGGCAGTATGCAGAACAAGGTGGTGCATACCCTGGCGCGGGCATTCGGCGATCTGGGTATGGCTACGCTGCGTTTTAATTTTCGCGGTGTCGGACGTAGCAGCGGCGTGTTCGATCATGGCAACGGCGAAACCGACGATGTGCTCGCGGCCGTCCAATGGGTACGCGCGCGGCGGCCGCAGGATGAAATCTGGCTGGCGGGTTTTTCCTTCGGTGCCTATGTCGCGTTGCGCGCCAGCGTACGCACCGACGTGCGTCAACTGGTGTTGGTGGCGCCGCCGGTGAATTTATATGACTTTGATGCGCTGTCTTTGCCCGCATGTCCGCTCCTGGTGATCCAGGGCGGCGCCGATGAAGTGGTGCCGGCAGAGCAGGTGCAACGCTGGGTAGGCAGCTTGAGTGCTGCCGCGCAGTTCGTTCACGTGGATGGAGTGAGCCACTTTTTTCATCAACGGCTGACCGATCTGCGGACTGCGCTTACACAGTCGCTCAAGGCGCAGCTTCCGTAAACGCTGAAGTTAACCGGCTTTACCAAAAGAGCGAAACACTTACTGAGGAGGCCATTAAATAGTGCACACCGCCTGCTACACAGTCCCTTCTCCCTCCGGGAGAAGGACACGACGGCATGGATGCCGGAGGTAGAGCAATGCAGGAGCAATTGCCGAGGATGAGGGCCGGTTTTGTCGTGGTTTGCCCTCACCCCGGCCCTCTCCCGGAGGGAGAGGGAGAAAAGCGGTACGCACTATTTAGCGGTCGGGTCAGTAATTAGATCAAGCTCGGCTGATCCTGAGGCTGGTCGTGTAGGCAGAATCCCAGATGGTTGTTTTTGGCTTCGTACATGGCGGCATCGGCGCGCCGCATCAGGGTGTCATTGTCCTGGCCGTGCTCCGGATACATGGCAATGCCTATGCTCATGCCGACGTTAAGGCGATGTCCGTCGATGACGAACGGCTCTTCCATTACCAGCAGTAGCTTGCGCGCCACCAGTATCGCGTCGCCGGCATTGTTAATCGATGGCAGTATCGCGGCGAATTCGTCGCCGCCTAGGCGTGCCACCATTTTATTTTCCAGCTCCAAGATGGTGGCATCATCGAGCCGGGTCACCAGATCCGATCCGCGCAATACCCCGCGCATACGTTTGCTGACCTCCAGCAATAACAAATCGCCGGCGTGGTGGCCTAGGGCGTCGTTGACTTCTTTGAAGCGATTCAGGTCCATGAGCAGCAGGGCGAACGGTTGGTTGGAATGGGAATTGAGATGAGTAAACTCAGCCAGGGAGTCATGGAAGCGCACCCGATTAGGCAGGCGCGTCAGCGGATCGGTGAACGCCATATGTTCCAGAGTGACGTACAGTTGTTGCAACTCCGCGGTCATGCGGTTGAACGCCGTGGCGAGTTCGTGGATTTCGGCAATACCACCCACGGTCACCTGTTCGCCCAGGTGCGCCTTATTTTTTTCCACCAGGCGCAGTTGTTGCGTCAAGGCCTGCAACGGACGGAGTGCGGTGCGTTCCAGGCTGGCCAGGGCAAGGACGACACCCAGCAGGGTGGCGATGCCGGCAATAGCGATGACCACAAAACGCGCTTCGCGCACGCGCTTGCGTAACGATTTGACGTTGCGCATGACTGCGACGGTCATCACGGTTTCACCGGACGATGTTTTGAGACCGTATTGCGCCACCAGCGTGTCCTGCATGGACTTGGGTGGCGGCCACGCCGGGGAGCGGTAGGCAGGTTGGGTATTGGCGAGGGTGATTTTCAGCGGCATCCCCAGGTTAGCCTCCAATGCCAGCAAGTTGTGCACTGGATTAGTGGCGACTTCCAGGTAACCTTTAAGGTGCGCTCCACCTATGGGTAGCAGCACCGCAAAACCGGCGCGGCCGGTAGAGGTCAGACACAGCTCGGAAATTGTCTGCAAGCGTTCGGCTGCCGGACGCTGGCGCGCACGAGCAATCAATTGCGGGCAAGCCTGTTGGCCTTTACTAAGCTTAGCGCCTATGGTGGAGGTTGCTATGGTATTGAAATTCGTGTCTAACACCCGCAGTGTCTCGAGTTTAATGATATCCGAGGTAACGAGGTATTGTTGAAACGGGGTGTTTAGTAAATGCGTGAGTGTGGCATGATTTCGAATGTCGTAGGCACGTTGGAACTCCGGGGTTGCCTGCAAGGACAGGCCAAGACCGCGCGATTTCTTTTCCAGGTCGCGCAGCTGCTCCGCGGCATTTACCGCGACCAGTTCCGCCATGGCCTCGCGCTGGTTGTCGAAGGCCAGGCGCCGGTATATCTCGCCGGTGGTCAGGGCAAGTATTACACCGAGCAATCCCATGAAGCCGATGGTGAGGCCCAGGGTGGTGCGCATGGAGTAACGCGGTTTCATGTCATAGGTCCAGATATCTTTCCTGTGGGTGAGGAAACTTTCTTTGTTTCCATTCCTCGAAACCGCATGCACCTTAAAATAATAGTAGACCGCCGCGCGCTATTTTGTCAGCGCATTCAAAAGGAATAAGCCGGCTGCTGGCCGACATCGGAAGCCTTGCGCAGGATGCACTCTGGACGCTGCATGCGAGAAAATTCGGTGAAGGGCGCATTGTCCACATCCTGGTGGCACGGGCAAGCAAATATTCGACATCGCATGCAATTCAGCATTTGCTAATACAGGTAGGGGCGCGCCTATGCTGCTAGACTAGTCGGCGTAGCCATTGGATAAAAACATGAAAACCATCGTACTCTTGCCGCTGTCCAACATTTCCATGACTTTCACCTGGTATGCCCATTTCAAGGAGCTGGGCGATCAAGCTTGGATCCCCGTCGCCCTGGATTTCATGTTTTGCAATCCGGTGGAGGTTCATTGATGGCCGACCCCTTCGATTTCGATCAACCCATGCGTTATGGGGTGATGGGCAACCCGGTTAGCCACAGCAAATCGCCGCGCATCCACATGATGTTTGCGCATCAATTTGCGCACCGTATCGAATACATCGCCATTCAGGTGGATCCAGGGGGTTTTGCCCAGGCGGTGGACCAGTTCCGTGCCAACGGCGGACTAGGGCTTAATATTACGGTACCGTTCAAGCAGGAGGCCTTTCGTCTGGTGGATAACCTGAGCGAACGCGCACAGTTGGCGGGCGCTGTTAATACCCTAAAGTTCGAGGCCGACGGCCGGGTCTTTGGCGATAACACCGACGGCGCCGGTCTGGTACATGACCTCAGCCATAACTTAAACATCTCATTAAAGAACAAGCATATCCTTGTTTTAGGCGCCGGCGGCGCGGTGCGCGGGGTGTTGGCCCCGCTGCTTAAGCAGCGCCCGGCGGCAATGGTCATCGCCAATCGCACCGTGTCCAAGGCCATGGATCTGGCCGAGGAGTTCACCAGTCATGGACAGATCGCGGCCCTGGGTTTCGATAGGCTGCGCGGCAAGCATTTCGATATGGTCATTAATGGCACTGCCGCCAGTCTAAAAGGCGAGGTGCCGCCCCTGCCGGAAACCCTATTCGCGCGCGGTGCCCTGGCCTACGACATGATGTATGCCGATAAACCCACACCCTTTATGGAATGGGCGATACTGCATGGCGCCGACCACGTGGCGGACGGCCTGGGTATGCTGGTGGAACAGGCGGCGGAGTCGTATCTTATTTGGCGTGGGGTACGGCCGCAGACCAGGGATGTGATAGGGAAGTTGCGCAGTGGGGGGTAGGGTGCGCCCTGCGCACCACTTGCATAGTCCCTACCCAGGAACCCAGCCGCAGGCCGCACGCATCTCCTTCTCCGGCAATATTGGCGGTACAGGTTGGCGTCCCTTGGTCATGCATAGCCTTCTAACTAGGGTTTGACCTGCGGATGGATAAGCACAGCAAGTTTCAACAACTCGGCTTTTTCCAGTTCCGCGGAGAGCGCATAGCCGAGCGGCCCGTCTATCCAATAAAACACCCCTACGCCGCGGCTCTGGCTGTAGCGGAATGCGGTGGCGTGGTTGTCCCAGGCACCGCGCCGCATGTATAAGGTAACGCGCTGACCTAAGGTGTTTTCGTACATAAACTGTGCCGCCATGCGATCGGTGGATGGCAGCAGACGACCGCCCACTAGGTTATAGCCGCTCGCTGCCAGGTCCGGTGCCCGAATCGGAGTGCGCAAGCGCTTGGACAACCACTCAATGAGGTGTTGCTCTTCCTCCGCCCCAATCTCCACCGGGTGCACTATCTCGGCGGTATAGATGACGTGTGCAAAGGCCGCGGGCCTCACCAGCTGCGCTTCCATGGGGGCAGAAGATACAAATCCTACCAGGTTGTTCAGGCCCCAACCGAGTACCGTGCCCAGTCCTACCCACGCCACAACCGCGGCGGCACGCAGCAGTACCCTTTTCTTAATCCACGGCAATTGAATGGTCGTGGGCATCGGTTCCGTGAGCACAGGGTCAAAGAGACTATGCAACGCCTGATCTAGTCGTCGGATCTCCTGGATCTGTGCCATCGCCTCGGGATGGTGCGCCAAATAGTCCTCGACTTCGGCGCGGCGCGCGCGGTCCAGTTGTTGGTCGGCATAGGCATGTAAATCGAGATCGGCAATGGTTTGCCCGGATTTCATTTTACCCCACCTGCCCGGGTATGGGCGCTGACAGTATTTTACGTAAATGTTGGCGCGCGCGGAAAAGACGTGACATCACCGTGCCCACGGGCACCCCGGTAATTTTGGCCACCTGTGCATAGCCCATACCCTCCAGCGACACCATTAACAGTATTGAGCGCTGGTCCAATGGCAATGTAGCTAAAGCGGCATGCAGTTCTTCGAGCACCAATGCCTCGTCGGTGTCGGCCCCATCCCCGGGGATATCATGATGCTCGTGCTCGAGGCTCACGAAGCTCGGTCCGTTGCGATACCGGCGCACGTCGTTCACGTATAAATTATGCATGATGGTAAACAACCATGCGCGCATGTCCGAGCCACGCCGCCATAGATGCCAGCGGGTCCAGGCGCGCTCCAGGCAATCCTGCACCAAATCGTCGGCGCGACTGTGATCGCCGCGTATCAGGGCGCGCGCGTAGCGGCGTAGACGCGGTATCTGTTCCGTGATTAATTGTTCTAGCTGTTCCAAACGAGGTAGGGCCTACATCCCTGGGGCGGCCGCCCCGGTTTAGCCTAAAAATTATGTGGGAGATTATTTGGGCAGCGCCGCCGGGCGCGTAAACACGTAGTCCTGGTCTTTTACCGGTAAATGACAGGCGAAGCACTCTTGCACGAAAGCCGCGTCTTTACCGTAGGGTTTTTGTTCGGTGCCCAGCCAGCGTGCAAAACCCCAACCGCCGGTCTTGGCGTACTTGGCGCTGTCTTTAATCATAAACTCGGCGTGGACAAAGGCGCCGGGGACGGTGGCCGTGGGCCAGTTTTTATGGATCTCGTCCTTCCAAACTAGTTTACCCAGAATGGCGCCATCGGGCCATGGATTTGTATGCCCATCGCGGGCCGCGGCCACGGCAATGTCGTTGCCTAGAATCACCCGCAAGGTATTATTATCGGTGCGATGGGAGCTACTGATCATGCGCCAGTCCTTATACCCGGCCGGTAATGTAATGCCATTGGGTACTGGGCCCACGGGCGCGGCCGCCCAGGCCATGGTGAAGTATCCGGCCAGGGACAGCACAGCTACGGTTAACTTCAGGATTTTCATGGTGTTTCGGCTCCTTACTAAATTAGCTGACGGGCTGGTATAGAGGGTGGCCACGGCGAGACGCGACCCACTCCGGCTAGATAAACACCTGGGGACGCCCCTTATTCCCGCAAAAGCGGGGATGAGGCGAATATTTTTGCCACCAGCCTTAAGCGTTTAATAGGTCACCCATTCCTCTTCGATATCGTGAACGCCCCAACCTGACGCTCAAACTGACGGCGCTCGTCCCTGTCCGCAGCCGCGCCATAGCGTAGCCGCTGATAGAGTTGGGTAATACGCACTATGGCGGCCTGCAAATCCGGCCGCCGCCGCGCGCAGCGTTCGGCAAAATCCTGCGCGCCTTCGTGCGGCGCGCGCGTCAGCCCGGCGCGCGCCAGTTTGCGGCAGAATTTTAAATAGGCATGTTGTACCGGGTCACGGCGCGGCGCACGCCAGCCATAGAGGGCGTAGGCCAGTAGTAGCAGCGCACTCATGCCGGCGAGTAGCGCCACCAGAACCGCGGGCGAGGTGGCGCTGACGCCTAGGCGTTGTAACAATTGTTGCTGGCGGTCGAAACTATAATCCAGCACCCAGCGGTTCCAGCCGGTATTGAGGGCGTCCCAGGCGTAGCTGCTGCGACGCGCGATCTGTTCCAGCCAACCCCGGGAGAGGGCGCGGCGTATGGCATCCGCCGGTAATTGTCCAAAGGCGGCGCCTTGGCGTGCCAGGCGGCGCACGGCATCGGCGCCATACTCGATACGCTCGGGGGCGACCGCGGCCGTGGGATCGACCCGCACCCAGCCGCGTTGTGCCAGCCACACCTCGGCCCAGGCATGGGCGTCCGACTGGCGCACTATTAAATAGTCGCCCGCCGGATTGAACTCGCCGCCTTGGTAACCGGCGACCGCGCGCGCCGGTATCCCGGCCGCGCGCATGAGGGTGACGAAGGCCGAGGTGTAGTGTTCACAGTATCCGCGGCGTACATCGAACAGAAATTCCTCCACCGGATCGTTGCCCAGCAGCGGCGGTTGCAGGGTGTAGGCAAAATTTTGCGTGCGGAAAAGGGTCAGTGCCGCCTGGACCACGGCGGCATCGTCGGGTGAGTCGCTGCGCCAGCCCTGCGCCAAAGCGCGCGTGCGCTCGCCTATTCTGTCGGGTAATTGGAGTGCGGCGGTGCGCTCGCGCGCCGATAAATCGCCGCTGCGCCAGCGCGGCCAGGAAACCAGCGCATAGCGCAGGCGATCATGCATGGGTCCGGGGGCCTCAACCACAAAACCCGGGCGCCGGCGCAGGTTGGCCGGTACCGCCGCCGGTACGTCCAGTGCCACCAGCCAGGGTTTGTTGGTGGGCTCGAAGGTAACGCTGTAGTTTACCGCGGGGCCCAGGGCCTCGGGCGCGGGCGTCGGCGGCAGATCGGCATCGCCCCGTGTCCACACCCGGCCGTCGCTGCGCCACAACACCATGGCGCGCCAATAGAGATCGGCATTAGCCGGCACGCCGCCGGTAAACGCCACGCGAAACGCAATGGCATCGGACTGGCTGAGATGGTTAATACTGCCCGGGCTTAGTTCATCCGACATGCCGGTAATACCGCCGTGGGCATCTTGCGGTAAGCCCCACAGTGAACCTTGTATACGCGGAAACAAGAGATACATGATCAGCATAAAGGGTAGCGCCTGCAACAGCAGGCGGCCGCCGAGACGCAGGGCATAAGCGCCTGCGCAACCAGGCTGGGCTAGGCGCACCAGGGTGGCGGTGCACAAGAGTACCGTTCCCAGCAAATACGCCGCTAACCAGAGGGATTGGGAATACAAAAAGCTCGCGAGTATCAGAAAGTAAAGCAGGAACGCCGCCAGCAAATAATCGCGCACGCTGCGCAGCTCCAACAGCTTGAGTGCCAGCATGGCGGCCAGGAGGGCGATGCCGGCATCGCGTCCAAACAAAGTGCCGTAATGCTTGAACACAACGACTATCGTCAGCAGCGTGAGCGCTATGCGTAGCAAGCGCCCCGGCGCCGGCCAAGCATGGGCGGTGAGTAGGTAACGCCAGATGAGCACCGCCGCGATGCCCGCGCTGAGCCACCACGGTTGGTAGGCCGCATGCGGGCCCAGTACCAGTACCACACTAGCGAGCAGCCAATATGCTGTATGCCGATCGGGAAGTGCCACGGCAGTCATGAGCTTGTCACCGGCGGTTCAAACAGCGCCAGTGCCTCCAGGCAGCGTTGCCGGTGCGCCTCGCCATGGTCGGGGCCGAGGGTAGTGTGCGGTAGGCGCAGGGCGTAGCGCTGGCCGGCGTTATCGGCGTCGAGCAAGCCGCGGCACAGCAGGCTGAGACGCATCTCGGTTTCCACCGGCGCCAGGGACTGCCAGTCGAAATATAAAGTTAGCTGGCCGCCGTCGAGAAATTCCTTGGTGTGCAGGCCTTGACCGCGCGCCAGGGTTTTCCAGCTGATGCGCTGGGCGCTGTCGCCGGCGCGATAGCGGCGCAGTCCGGTGTAGTCTTCGCCACCGGCCTGGGTGCCCGGCGCCGCCGCCGGCGCCGCGTCCAGCAATAATGCCAGGGCCGCGTCCGTGGCCGGCGTTGGATAGACCAGGCAGCGCTGCTCCAGGTGCATGCGGCGCGACCAAGCGCGCACCAGGGCCAAGGGATAGTCGGTAGAAACCACCAGCGGCGGACACGTCAGCCAACCGCGGCGCAGCGTGGGCACGAGGAGCGGTAGGCAGTGACTCTGGCGCGCGCCCACGTCGGTGCGCGCCACGACTTGTTTATTGTATTCCAGGCATACTGCGCGCCGCGGCGCGCGCCCGTCGTTATGTAGGCAGATATCGAAATGCGCATTGTCACCGGCGTATACCGGCGGGCAGGCGCCGGGGGCGATGCGCAGGCGCAGCAGGTTGCGCTGGGTATCGAGGATGGAAACAATCGCCATGGACGCGAGCAGAAAGGTGAGCAGATAGCCTAGCCCGTTATTGTAATTCACCGATGCCAATAGCAGGGCGCATAGTACCAGTCCAAAAAGCAGGCCGTGGCGCGTGGGCAGGATAAACACCTGGCGCTGGCCGAGCACCACCGGGGTCTTGTCCATCAGGGAATAGGCACGGACTCGATGAAGCGAGCCACCAGCGCAGCGTCGGATTGGCCCGCGACCGTGGCGGCCGGCTGCAGTCTATGGCCAATGACGCTGGCGGCCACGGCTTGCACGTCTTCCGGTAGCACCATATCGCGGCCCTCAAGCATGGCCCAGGCACGCGCCGCCGACAACAGCGCCGCGCCGGCGCGCGGACTCAGGCCGTGGGCAAACCACGGCGTACGCCGGCTGGCGCCGATCAGATCTTGAACATAGTCGAGTAAGGCATTACTGACACGCATCTGGCCGGCGAGTTGTTGCAGGCGTAGCAGGCGCGCGCCATCCAGAACTGGACGCATATCTTGCAACAGCTCGCGCCGGTCGCGGCCTTGCAATAGCTCGCGTTCGGCGTTGCGGTCCGGATAGCCCATGGCGATGCGCATGAGGAAGCGGTCGAGTTGTGACTCGGGCAGGGGGTAGGTGCCCACCTGGTGACTGGGGTTCTGGGTAGCGATGACGAAGAACGGTTGCGGCAAAGCATGGGTGACGCCGTCGCTGGTCACTTGGCGTTCTTCCATGGCCTCGAGCAGTGCGCTCTGGGTCTTGGGCGTGGCACGGTTGATTTCATCCGCCAGCACCAATTGGCTGAACACCGGACCTGGATGAAAATGAAAGTCGCGGCTGTCCGGTTGATAAATAGACACGCCGAGGATATCCGCCGGCAGCAGATCGCTGGTGAACTGGACGCGGCGAAAGCCCAGGCCCAGCACCCGGGCGAGCCCCTGGGCCAGGGTGGTCTTGCCCATGCCCGGCAGGTCTTCGATGAGCAAATGCCCGCGCGCCATAAAACACGCCAGCGCCAGGCGTACCTGGCGTTCCTTGCCGAGTATGAGTTCGCCGGTCTGGGCGATGACGGCGTCGAGAAGATTGCGCATCAAGTGTTCCGTAAACGAGTATATTGAGGGCAGTGCCCTATAGAGGGGATCGCCCGGAGTATATGAGTATAGCAATAGGAATAGCAGACAAAAGCAGGCTAGAGGCTAACCTGCTGTTAGATTCTTTATCTTATTTCGCACCACACGACGGGTACCCGCCAGTAGTTGTAGGGTGGGCATCGCCCACCATACGCGGCTTCGGTTAGGCACGCTGGTGGGCGATTCACTGGAAACTGCTCCTGCGTTTCCAGTACTTCCGCCATCTCGGCGCCTGTTCCCGACAGCGCTCTACCTCGCCCATCCATGGACTCGTCGGCGCCTGTTCCCGACAGCGCTCTACCTCGTCCATCCATGGACTCGCATGGCGGTCGCCCACCCTACCGTGTTTTTATTTTAATTTCG
>JANOTM010000180.1:0-2845 GCA_031416355.1 Gammaproteobacteria bacterium | reverse complement strand
TACTCACTTATAAGGCCTTTTGTCTTACGGCTATGAGAGATATTGATACTGGTGGGATTCCTATAGTTGGCCGGTATGCCACGTCATGGAGAAAATATGCGCCCCCTGCATTTTGCTCGGCGTCCTTGGTCGCCGTAGGGTGTGCGACGCGCACCGATCAAGGATTAGCGTGTAGAACGCGCCTTACGTTTGGTGCCCCATGTAATGCTTTTTTCATCCATCTCGTCACGCATCGCCACTAGCCACTGGTAGAACTTCTCCACCTTGTCGCTCGCCCGGTTGCGGGGATAGACCACGAAGTAGTTGTATTCCAAATTGCAGGGAATGGCGAAGGGGCGCACCAGACGTCCCGCCGCCAAATCATCCGCGACCACGAAGCCGCAGCTCAGCGCTACCCCCTGGCCATTGATGGCGGCATCGATCGCCAACACCGAATTATTGAAGCGCAGGCCGCGGTTGGCCGGCACGGAATCAACCCCGGCTGACGCCAGCCAGGTTTGCCAGCTGGGCAGCACGCCCGTGCCTTTTATGGTTTCATCATGCAACAGGGTGTGGTGCTGCAAATCGGTCGGCTGCTTCAGCGGATGCTTGCCGCCCAACAGGGCCGGACTGCACACCGGGAACACCTTCTCCGGAATGCCCGGGCGTAGCGGCTTGCTCTCCAAACCGGGGTACTCGCCCGAGCCAAAGCGGATGGCCACGTCCACCTGGCCCCGTTCCATATCTTCCAACTCATGGGTGGCGTCCAGACGCACGTCGATTTCCGGATGCCGTTCACGAAATAGATGTATGCGCGGCAGCAACCACTTGGCGGTAAACGCCGGGGTGGCGCTCACGGTAAGCACGTCCCGTTGTTCATCTCTTGCCAGATTGGCCATCGCATGCTCGATCAGGGCAAACGCCTGTTTTAGCTCGGGCAGTATCAACTGTCCCTGATCGGTGAGCACCACCCGACGCTTGAGGCGCTTGAACAGCGACATCCCCAGATAGTCCTCCAGCCCCTTGATCTGGTGGCTGATCGCCGCCGGGGTAACACAGAGTTCGTCAGCCGCCGCCACAAAACTTAAATGGCGTGCCGCCGCTACAAAGGCGCGCAGGGCATTTAGCGGCGGGATTTTTCCCGACGTGCTTTTCATTAGTTTTCCTCATCTTGTTACTGAGAAATCATCAATTTTTTCAGTCCGTAATTGGCAGCATAATTAATTTATCAGCGATAGCCGTATGTCGTATTACTTAGATAATCTAAACCATGGAGATAAACAATGAAAGCCGCATACATGACCCGCTTTGGTGGGCCCGAAGTTTTCAGCGTGGGGGACGTGGCCACACCGCAGGTGAGCCCCGGCCATGTCCTGGTGCGGGTTGAGGCCGCTGGGCTCAACTATTACGACACCCTGGTGCGTATGGGCGCGGTCAGCCAGAAGATTCCCCTGCCGCACATTCCGGGATCGGACATCGTTGGCAGTGTTGAAGCCGTTGGGGAGGGTGTCGAGCGGTTTAAAACAGGCGATGCGGTCATTGTCGCCCCGGGCTTTCCCGTCGACGAACGGGACTGGCAAGCGGAGAAGGAAAACTACACCGCCAGCTACTATCCGGGCGGCACCTTCAATCAGGGCGGTTACGCCCAATACATGCTGATCCACCAGCGCTGGCTGTTGCACAATGACACCGGCATCGCCGCGGAAGAACTGGCTACCGTGCCGCTCGTGCTGGTTACCGCCATGCACAGTGTCAGTACTCTGGGCCAGGTGGGTCCCGGCAGCCGCGTGCTGGTTCAGGCGGGCGCCTCGGGCAGCGGCAGCATGGCCATACAGGTGGCCAAGGCGCTGGGCGCCTCGGTCATTACCACGGTGAGCACGCCACAAAAGGCCGAGCTGGCCCGACGCTTGGGCGCCGATGAAATCATCTATTACCGGCAACAAAACTTCGCCGACGCCGCCAGGGAGTGGACCCGAGGCGACGGCGTCGACGTGGTCATCGATAATTTGGGCGGGAGCGCCATGCATGACAACCTGCGCGCCACGCGCTGGGGCGGTAAGATCGTTAACTTTGGCTTGGTGGCCGGCCTGGAAACCACGCTGCCCAACATTTACGAATTCTTCCGCGGCCAATACCAGCTGATCGGTTCCTTCATGGGCAGTCTGGAAGAGCTGAAACAGGGACTGCAGCTGGTAAAAGCCGGCAAGGTAAAACCGGTACTGGATGAAGCCTTGCCCTTGGACAAAGTGCGTGCAGCCCATGAGCGCATCGACAAGCACCAGGTCGCCGGCAATCTAGTGCTGTTGCCTTGGGGCTAAAGGCGCCGACCATGCACCCCATCGACCAGCGCCTCCAGGCGCTGGGCATCACGCTGCCGCAACGCAGCCGGCCGGCGGGCAACTATGTGCCCGCCTGTCGCTGCGACCGGCTGCTATTCCTCTCCGGCCAGTTCCCCCTGGAAAATGGGCAGCTCAAATACCCCGGCCAGATCGGCCGTGACCTGACACCTGAAGATGGCTACCAGGGCGCGCAACTCGCCGCGCTAAACGTCCTGGCGCACATCAGACATGAAACGAACCACTGGCAACAATTGGGCAGCATTCTGCGTATCGACGGCCACATCAGCTCCGCCGAGAACTTCCACGACCAACCGAGGGTACTGGACGGCGCGTCGGATATTCTAAAACAGGCACTGCAAGATCAGGCAGGCCATGCCCGCGCGGTGTTTGCTCACAGGGTGTTGCCCTTGAACAGTTGTGTCGAGCTGGTCGTCATTGCTTGCCTACGAGACAGGGGGCAATAAAAACCAAGTTCATAATTGGCAATCTTTGCCAATATATGCCACACTTTTGGCAGGAGGTACTCT
>JANOTM010000179.1:0-7879 GCA_031416355.1 Gammaproteobacteria bacterium | reverse complement strand
TTTGAAAGCAATCGCCAAAGGCCTGAAGATCATTCAAGAACCTCGCAACGAGTTTTACGGTCAGCGCCGATTCCTAACGGTTGATCCAAATGGGTGCCTCATAGACATTTGTTCACCGTGGAGCGCTTCAGAAATATGAGGTGTACAGTTTATTATATCGGGCAACGGCTAACCCTACGCTCAAGCCGACGCGCTACCGCGCGCGGGTTAGCTTTGCGTTATACCACCAAGGATTAAAGATCATGGGCACGCACTCCGTTTGTAAAAACGGCAAGTTACTCGTTTGGGAGGCGGAAAAGCTATGGAATCTTTCGAAAGAGTTACCCGTCAAGACTGTTTCGATTTCGACTATCACTAACTTCGATGACGTTTGTTGGTTCCATTCAAACGGAGCAACACCAACCTGTAGGGCGGTTGCGTCCCATGCCAAACGCATTTACGAAGCAGATCTTTCGCGTCCTATTATTCTTTCGGTCAGTGGCGTCATGATGGACGGAATGCATCGCGTAGCTAAAGCGTGGCTCCTTGGCATGGAAGAAATACAAGCGGTGCAGTTCTTAGCAGACCCACCTCCAGATAAAATAATACCCATGCCTGAAAAGAAAAAGCGGCATAACCCGTCGTTCAGCCCGGACGCAAAAGCGGCGCGCCGGTTTAACTCTGCGTTAGGAAAATACACGTAGAGATATTGAATTGAGGATTATTGATGGTATGAGAGAAACATTAAAAAGAAAGATTATCGAAGTCTGTAAGAAGAAAATTGACAGTAAAGGCGAGGATGTTGGCCTATCCTTTTATGCGTTCTTTGCAAATAAAAACGATGATCCTGAACTCCTCATGGAGGCAGCAAGATGGTGGATTGTGGAAAACAAGCTAGATCATTTTGAAAAAGCAAAAAAAATCAGGGTAATGGTTGAGGCAATACTCTAAATGTATCTTCGGTTGCGTAACATGGCGTTCGATAGGGACGCTAATTCAAACGCTATGCGCCAAGAGCATAAGTATGGTCACACATAAATACATAGGCGGTTGCCATTGCGGAAACATCGCGCTTGAGATGGAAATTACCGGCAAACCGGGCTCTTACAATCCGAGAGCCTGTGATTGCGACTTCTGTCGTAAACATGCTGCCTCGTATGTATCGGACCCCCACGGAAAATTGGTAATCTTGGTCAAGAACGAAACCAACTTAAGCAAGTACCGGCAAGGTAACGAAATTGCGGATTGCCTGGTTTGCAGCATCTGTGGTGTGCTGGTTGGCGTTTGCTATGAGGAACATGGACGGCTGTATGCCACTGTCAACAGCAAGATCGTCGGGAATAGCACGGGCTTTGGGGAGGAAACGGTAGTTTCCCCAAGGACACTAAATGATCAAAACAAAATTCAGCGGTGGAAAAATTCCTGGTTTTCTGACGTTAGTATCAAGAAGGTTGGCGCATAACACGGCGTTCAACCTGGCTCGCTATGTCGGCGCTTCGCGCCTCGTAGCTCGTAGGTTAGCTCGGCTAGGGCTTCCATACTTTCGTATGGATTTAGTTTTCGTGTTTGAAATTCCGAAACATCTTGATATCGATAGTTGTCTTGATAAAGGCGGAAGATATAACTACGAAAAGAATCTTTGTGAGTTTTCGGAAACTAACAGCCGTTAACAGGCGAATAAAGCCGCCGTCAGGCGTTGGCGGGTGTCCATGAATAGCGTTTCATCGGAGTCTGCCGGAATCATCGCCCCTCCACCGGTTCTATACCTCGGTGCGCTTGTGATGGGGTACATCATGCATGCTATTTCACCTCAGCCCATTTTTGTATCTGTTTCTGTAGGTGGATGGCTTGGAATACTTCTTCTTGTCTTGAGCGCCTTCTTTGCGCGCTGGTCATTTGTTACCATGCGCCAGGTAGGCACGACTGCCAATCCCCGTAAGTCCTCTGCAGCGCTCGCCATTAATGGGCCATTTCGGCTGTCCCGCAATCCCATTTATCTGGCAATGACAGGTCTATATCTAGGCGTTTCATTTTTCGCCAACTCTTGGTGGCCGTTGGTATTGCTGGTGCCACTACTCTTGGTCATGCATTTTGGCGTTGTTATTCGTGAGGAGCGTTACTTAGCAAAGCAGTTCGGTCAAGCGTACCTGGAATACAAATCTAGTGTGCGGCGATGGCTATGATTCCGCTCACCTTGCCACGGCGGTTGCTCGACACGCGCGGCGCATATGAGGAGGCCTACCGTGTGAATAAAAAAAGAGGGTCGAACCTGGACAGGTTGGACCCTCTACCGGACTATTTACTACCCTCGTTATTATTATTGTTTATTTACAAACGCATCGCGTGCCTGAACACCAATATTGGTTTGATCGGTAAAGAATCCATCTATGCCCGTGGCCAGGAATGCCTTGATTTCGCCATCCGAATCCCCCAGCTCGTTGGGCGCGCTGGAGGCGCTCTTGAAATTCGTGGGTAAGAAACGGTTCTCGGCACGGAAGGTGTAGGGATGTACTTTCAGACCCACGGCATGGGCATTCTTTACGAAGCGCGTGGCGTGGGCCGTGTCCAAGTTTCCCGTCGCATCCAGCGGAATAATAAAGTGATATTTTTCCGGCCCCACGCCGTCGGCGTAGGTGGCGATCTGCGCCAGACCTTGAGGGGTCGCCATCTGGTCGTAGGTGAGTGTGCCGCTCGCGGCCTCGACATCGTAGGGCTTGCCTTCCAACCACAGGAGTTGCACTAGCGGCAGATTAGTGAGACGCCGCAGGTCTTGCAGGTTACGGATTTCGAATGACTGAATAAATACGCGATCGCGTTTTCCCTGATAGCCGTTGCGGTGCAGTATCGCCACCAGCGGCTCCTCCATGGACAGGCCCAAGCCATCGAAATGCGTTGGGTGTTTGGTTTCCGGATAGATGCCAATCTTGCGGCCGCTGGCTTTTTCATGCGCCTTTACGAGGTTAATGATTTCCTGCAGGGTCGGCACTGGGAACTGGCCGTTAAAACGCGTATTTGCCGGACGTGCATCCGGTATGCGCTCGATGGCTCGTAACGTTTTGATTTCCGCCAGGCTAAAGTCCTCGCTGAACCAACCGGTGATAACGATGCCGTCCACCGATTTGGTGGTCTTGCGGCCGGCGAATTCCGCGTGGCTGGCCACGTCCGTCGTCAGGTCGAGCACGTTGTCGTGGCGCGCGACCAAGTGGCCGTCCTTGGTCATGACCAGATCGGGTTCTATGAAATCGGCGCCTTGCAGTATGGCGATGGAATAGGCCGCGAGGGTATGTTCCGGCACATAGCCGCTGGCGCCACGATGGGCGATAACGATGGGCATGCGCTCATTATCGTTAGTATTGTGCTTACGTGCGACTTCGCGCGCGTCATCGGCTAGGGCGTGGCCGATGGTCGCGGCGGTAACCAGTAAAGCCGTCGATGCCAGGAAGAGTAAACGTCTTATGGGTAACATGGGGCTATCTCCTATTTGTACGTCAGTTGATTCGTTGGATGCGGCCTTCGATCGCCGCGCTAAACGGTTGCGGGCGGGCCAGGATATAGGCCACCAGCGCGTCCAGATCCACCGGGCCCACTTGGCGCTGGGCGCCGGCACTCAGCACGCTAAAGTTGTCACCGCCCGCGGCCAGAAAGCTGTTGACGGTCACACTGTAATTGGCCGCCGGGTTCAGCAGGCCGCCGTTGCCATCGCGTACCTCGACAATGCGGTCGCCGACCGGACGGGCGTTATCCCACAGATAAGTGAGGCCCGAGGTTTTCAGGATGCGTGGAAATGCCTGGCCCTGCCATTGCTGGTTAAGGAGTTGCACGATTTGCGCGCCGCTGAGGTTCATGCGCACCAGGTCGTTATTGAAGGGCTGCACGGTAAACAGCTCGCCCCAGGTCACTACGCCCGCCAGGATATCGGCGCGTATGCCGCCGGGATTCATAAACGCGAAATCGGTATTCAATGCGGCGCGCTGCGCGTCGGCGATCAAATTTCCCAATGCCGACTCGCCGGCGCTATTTGCCACGCCCAAGATGTCGATCGCGGCGTTGCCGATGACGCGACTGACCAAGGGTGCGACCCGCTGTTCCGCTTGTGCCACCAGTTGCGCGACGTCCGCATCCGGCACCAAACCGGGGCCTTCGTCGGCCCAGGTCGTCACGATGGCGGCGGATTTCTCCACGATATCGTGGCTCGCGGGATCGATAGCGACGTCGATATCAACGTAAGCGGTACCGGCGGAAAACGCCTGGGTAATCAGGATAGGCCGGCCGTTGTTATTCGCCATCAAGGCATTGGTGAAACTATGGGCATGGCCGGAAACGACGATGTCAATCTCGTCATCCAGGCGCTTGACGATATCACCGATGGCGCCGCCGAGTACTTGCGCTTGTGCGCGCGTCGCGCCGGTAAAGGGGGTGGTACGCGTACCCTGGTGTATTAAAACCACGATCGCGCGCACGCCGCGTGCTTTTAATTCCGGCACGTAGCGGTTGATGGCGTCGGCTTCATCCAGAAAACGCACCCCGGCCACGCCCGTGGGCGTAACGATGCTGGGCGTTTCCTTTAACACCGCGCCTATGAAGGCAATCCGCTGCCCGCGCGCCTGTTTAATCACGTAGGGCGGAAGTATGGGCTTGCCAGTAATAGCATCTACCACGTTGGCGCTCACATAGGGAAAGCGCGCGCCGCGGTAGTATTTTTCCAGGAACGGACCGTTGGCGTGGTTGCCGCCGTTGATCAGCCGCAGCATTTCTGCAACGCCTTCATCGAACTCGTGGTTACCTAAGGTGCCCACCAGATTGCAGCGCGGGTGACGAGGTTTCCGCTCGGAACACTTGTCGTTGGCGAGCAAATTCAGAAAATCGATGGCGGGTTCGTCTTGCAACAGCGCCGACACCGGCGGGCTCGCGCCCACGTGATCGCCGGCATGGACAATGAACGTGGCGTCGTCATCGCCGTTTTCCTGGGCGCTGCGCAGGTACGAGGCCAGTACCGGCGCGCTGCCGACCGGCCTTCCGGAGACCAAACGTCCGGCGCTAAGTTGACCGTGGAAATCGTTGAATCCGAGTATCTGCATGTGCACCCAGGCCGCAGGGCTGCTGTCGCGATCTTCTGCAGGTTTGCGCCAATTAATGCGCGACTCGGCATTTTTACGCGCCGCGGCGGTGTCGTATGCGTCTTCATCGGCATCGTGGGCGTGCATGTCCGCTAAAGCCGGCAGCGCCATGGTTGTCAGCACCGCGGCTAGCAGCCAGGTTTTTATTAGATGGGTGTGGACAGGGTTCATTCGTCGTTCTCCATGTGATAGAGCGTGGCGTCGCAAAAAACAACCGTGGCGCATTTCTGCGTCACGGTTGCTCGCTTACTGCGCATCCATGCTTAGCGTTGCTTGTGATCGTCTTGCTCGTCATCCTTATCCATGCGGTTGGTGATCGCCATGGTCTTGTCGTTACCGGTGATGGAGTGCTGGACATTCACAAACAGGGTGCGCGGGTCCTTTCCGAAGTAAATGCCGGTGCCCTCCGCGCCTTTGTCCTTGAGCGAGGCGAATAGGTATACCCCATCACTTGCACCGTCGCCGTCCTTGTCGGGCAAGGCCACCCAGATGTCGCTCGGCACATTGTCTTCAACGATCCAAAGCTTGCCGTCGGGGCCGTTCGCCAGGTTGTCCGGATTACGGAAACCGGTGATGCCGGCACCCTGATTCTCGACCGGAACATTCAGCCCGGCCTTGACGAAGTTATGTACCACTGGCTTGTTGCTGAGACGTATGGACAGCACGCGCGCTTCGCTGGTGATGGCGGCGTAGAGTGTGTCGCCTATGCGTTCCAGGTCCTCGGGACGGCCGTAGCCGGTGGCGCCCACATTGGCGGCGGCGGTGCGTGCGTCGATTTGCGCCAACCCCATGTCCAGGGCAATCCATTCGGCCTGACCGGTACGATCACCTGTGAGGCTATCGTCCACCTTAAGCGCATAGAGCTGACCGCTGCTCAGGTCGCCATAGTGGGTGGGGACGAACTTGAAAATCGCGCCGGGGCTGGTCTCGTCGATCGCGTAGACGTTGCCCTCGGCGTCGAACTCTAGACCCTCATGCGCCACGGAACCGAGCATGGGACGCACTGTGACGCTGGCGGCTTTGGTCGGATTTTTCCTGTTCAGCTTCATCTCGTAGACCAGACCGCGTATGGCCGCCGGGAAACTTGGGTCGATAAACATTGCGTTACCGGTCTCTTCGGCGAACAGCACGCTGCCCCATGGCGTCCATACCAGGCCGTCCAGCGCCTCCCAATCCTGGCGTTGCGTTATTACCTTGGCATCACCGGTTTTTAAATCGACCACGGACACGGCACCACCGGTGTAGACACTGGGATTATTCGAGTCGGGGCGCACCTCGTGGGTGCGATAGAGGTAACGGCCGGCATGCCTGCCGGTTTCGTTCACTGTGTTCATGTCGTTTAAGTCTGAAGAGCCGGGGTAGATATCGAGGTTGCGTTCATCGGAGACGATGGACTGCTGATACCCTTGCGGCAGCAGCCAGGGTTCATTGGTGAGTATGGTCGGGTCGGCCGTCTGTTCGGCATAGGCCGAACCGGCGAGGGGATCAAATGCCATGGGGCCTTTGACGATCTTAGAATCGGCGTAGGCCGTCACGGATATCGCTGCCAGGACGGCAGCGGCGAGTAAGGATTTTTTGTGCATGATACGCTCCAAGAAGTTTTGTGTGAGCATGGAAGATTGCTTAGCAACCGCATCGCGTTCAGCGACGAACGGCAGGAAAAGGCTACACCGGAGTTGTTACGTGCCTGTGACGAAGGATATTTGCCAGGGGTGAGACGAGAGAATGTGCAGCGATGCGCACTCAGCGCAATATTAAGGCGTTCACCGCCGGCCGGCCGGCGCTGCCCGCCTGGCATGCCGCAAGATATTCCGCCAATGGCAGCAGCACCTCTTTTAGGCCATCAAGCAAGCCCCAAGGCGCATTGACCAGCACCAGGCCACTGCCGTTGAGGCGCTGCGCCACGTCCACGGGCAGCGTCAGAAATTCCACGGCACACGCGTCCATTTCCAGGGCGCGCACGGCCGCATACCATTGCTCCACCGGCCGGTAACCCTTGATCGGGTACCAGATGAGATAAATGCCGTTACGCCAGTGCTTGAGTGCGTGCGTCAGGGCGGTAATGATGCGATCGAATTCATCCTGCTTTTCGTACGCGGGATCCACCAGCACCAGACCGCGGTTTTCCTTGGGCGGAACAAACGCCTTCAGACCAGCCCAGGCATCGGTGTGATGCACCGCCACGCTGCCGCGACCGTGGGCGAGATTCGTTTTGAGATTCGCACATTCCTGCGGGTGCAATTCGAGCAGCACCGCCCGGTCCTGGGGCCGTAGAAAGTCGCGAATAATAAAGGGCGAACCGGGATAGTGTAATAATTGTCCATCCGGATTGAGTTTTTCGATTACGGCAAAATAAGCCGCCAGCGCCGGCCACGCCGCCCGATGCGGCCATAAGCGACCTATGCCGTGCTCGAACTCTCCCGGTGCGTGCAGGGCATACACTCCACTGCCCGCGTGCGAGTCGATGACGCAAAAAGGGGATGGCTTCTTGTGCAAGGCCTGCAACACCTGGATCAGCACATAATGCTTAAAGACATCGGCAATGTTGCCGGCATGGTAGCTGTGGCGGTAGTTCAAGCGGACCTTAGGTGACGGCTGGCAGTTTCACAGAATCTTGATGATACCCGACTTATGACTCTTAGGCAGGTTGCTGAAAAACCCCGACGACCGTTCGTGTTGAGCGTAGCGGCGGGTTTTGCCGCGAAGTCGAAACATTAAAAATCAGGTGGTTATCAAAATAACCCTTCGACTTCGCTGCGCTACGCTCAGGGCGAACGGGGTTT
>JANOTM010000178.1:0-17063 GCA_031416355.1 Gammaproteobacteria bacterium | reverse complement strand
CTCATCCTCGGCAATTGCTCCTGCATTGCTCTACCTCCGGCATCCATGCCGTCGTGTCCTTCTCCCGTTGGGACGACTGCATGGATGCACGACTCCAGGGATGGAGGAGGTAGAGCGGCGTCGGGAACCGCCGCCGAGGAGATAGGGCAAAGCCGGGAGCATTTGCCGAGAAGGGACGCTTCGTTCTGTGTCGTAAGCAGAACATACGGAAGAACTTATTTGACGGGGTACTAGGTGAAAATATCGCGCGGATAGTAGGGGTGAGACCCGGCCCCGGTCGCTGGGTATGCGGGCTTGGTCCAGGCGTTCTTGGACTTGCCTGGGATCGCCAAGTACAAGGTTTTGCATACTATAGCGTGGATAAGCAATACGTATTCTTTGCTGTAATTAAACCGTAAATTACTTATCAGGATACTGATCATATTCAGGTATAGTCGTTGTGGGAGTAGGGTAAGCGGCCTACGCGCCGCGACTTCCACTCATGAAAACCCGACGCACCATACAAAATCAAACCCACGGAAGACAACTGTGACAGCCATGCCCCGTCCAGACCTATCCCAACAATACACGCGCATACGCGCTGAAAGCGCGGCATTGTGTAAGCCGCTGGAGACGGACGACTACGTCGTCCAGACCGCGCCCGAGGTCAGTCCGATAAAATGGCATCTAGCGCATACTAGCTGGTTCTTCGAGACCATGGTGTTGCGGCCGCTGCTTCCAGGCTATCGGGAGTTTCATCCCATGTTTGCGCATCTATTCAATTCTTATTACGACACCCTGGGCAGCTATCACCCACGCCTGGAGCGCGGCAGATTGTCGCGACCGACGGTAGCGGAAATATATCGCTACCGCGCCCATGTGGACGAACACATGGCGCTTTTATTTGCGCATCATGCCATTGCAAACGAGGGCGACTGCTTTGCACGTATCTTGCTCGGCTTGCACCACGAGCAGCAGCATCAAGAGCTCATGCTCATGGACATCAAACACATTTTTTCTTACAACCCTTTGCGTCCGGTCTATGCTGAATTACCCATCATTACCTCCAGCACTGCGCCGGAATTAAAGTGGATCGATTTTGACGGCGGTGTATGGTCTATAGGACATGCAGGCGTAGGCTTCGCCTATGACAACGAAGGCCCGCGCCACAAGACTTACCTGCAGGACTTCCGCCTCGCATCGCGTCCCGTTACCAACGGTGAATTCATGGCGTTCATGCAGGCCGGCGCATATCGCCAGCCAGGCCTTTGGCTTTCCGAGGCGTGGCAAACTTTACAGGCCCAGGACTGGCAGGCCCCACTTTACTGGGAGCGCGTCGACGACGCATGGTGGTACATGACCTTGGGCGGATTGCGCCCGGTGGATGTACATGCGCCCGTTTGCCATGTCAGCTACTACGAAGCGGCTGCCTATGCGGCATGGGTAGATGCGCGCCTGCCCACGGAGGCGGAATGGGAGCTGGCCGCGGCGGATTTTCCGATTGGAGGAAATCTACGCGATGCAGGTTTTCTTCAGCCCCAGGTCGCGGCACCGGACACGGGTGCCTTACTACAACTCTACGGGGATGTGTGGGAATGGACCCAAAGCGCCTATGCACCTTATCCTAGGTATAGAGCGCCGCCTGGACCCTTGGGTGAATATAATGGTAAGTTCATGAACGGCCAAATGGTGTTGCGGGGCGGTTCATGCGTAACGCCGGCCGATCACATACGCTCTACTTATCGGAATTTTTTCCATCCCGGGGACCGCTGGCAGTTTAGCGGCTTCCGGCTAGCGAAGGACGCGCAATGATGCATGACGCCATACTAAAACACTCCGTTAGGCCCAGCAGGCTGCGCTTTTATGATTGCCACCCGGCGGCCAGCGATTTCTACGCCGAGGTGATCCATGGATTAAGCCGGCGACCGCGCAGCATAGGGCCGAAATTCTTCTACGACGAATACGGATCGCGGCTATTCGATGCCATTACCCGCACGCGCGAATATTACCCTACGCGCACCGAGCTCGCCCTGCTCGAACAGTATAAGGATGATATCGCACGCCATATCGGTAGCGATTGTGTGCTCATCGAGCCGGGCAGCGGCAACAGTCGCAAGGTACGTATCCTGTTGGATAGGCTCAAACCCCAGGCCTATATCCCCATTGATATTTCCAAAGACTATTTACGTTCGACCTCGCAGAATATTGCAACCGAATATCCTTGGTTGGAAGTGCGTGCCGTGTGCGCCGATTACACCGCCGCGTTTGCTTTACCCGATTGCCCGGCGGATGGCGCAAGAGTGGCCTTCTTTCCGGGATCTACCATTGGCAATTTTGAACCCCAACAGGCCGTGGCCTTCCTGCGCACCATTGCCGATAAGGTACAGGTCCATGGTGGCCTGCTCATAGGCGTGGATTTAAAAAAGCATCCACAACGGCTCACCGCCGCGTATAACGATGCCCAGGGTATTACCGCTGCCTTCAACCTTAACCTGCTTACCCGCATCAATCGCGAGTTGCAGGGGGATTTCGACTTGGATAAGTTCCACCACCATGCCTTCTATAATGCAAACCTGGGGCGCATAGAGATGCATATTGTGAACGATGAGGCACAGCTGGTGCACGTGGCGGGAAAGCCTTTCTGGTTCGAAAAATCCGAAACTATCCACACCGAGAATTCCTACAAATATTCCATCGACGAATTTAAGATGCTGGCGGCACAGGCCGGGTTCCGGTCCGAGGCGGTGTGGACGGATGCGGAAGAATTATTCAGCATACATTATTTTTGTGCCGAGGTAATGGAGCCGGGCAAATAGTATCCTGGGTATTGCGCAACCTTCGAACCATAACTCTGCTGCGTTAATAGCAGGGCCAAACGCCACTTTCGCAAGATCGACTCGGTAGGGCGCGGCTCATGGCAAGCCGCGATTCCTGTGACCTAGGCCAAGTTAAACTCCCATGTGCCCCGCCATGGATTTACACCCCTAGGTCTATATACCACCCCTTGACAGTTGTCGAGAATTGTTATTAAATACGAATAATTCTCATTTACATTATTTGACGATCAAGCTTTCTAAAAAAGGGCATTGTGGTGATAACCGGACCTAAACCTCAAAACACCAAGCCTAGTAGACCAAACGTACCGCCGCCCAGCTCGGCCGGTCCGCTCTATTCGAGTCACGCGTTATTGCAGGGCCGTCGGGTGGTATGGATCGAGCACATGGGCGAGTGCTATGCCTTGCGTGTGACGAAACTCGGCAAGCTTATGCTGACGAAGTAGTCGGGGCCGCACTGTCGTGACAGGCCGCGACTGCGGCCCATAGAGTGGAACAAATTAAGCCCGCGCGCTGAGAATATTTAGATTCGAGTTATTTATTGCCGTTTAGAAAATCCGGCTCCCTTCGGGGCCACCGTTAGCCAGCCCCACCCGCTCCGGGTCAGCCAGCCAGCCGTTAAAGCAACCTGGAGACCTAAGGCACATGAACAGGAAAAAGACTGGCGCCGGCTTGTGGGCCGGCCTGATGATCGTGGGCGCGTCGTGGCCGACATATGCGGACGAAAATCTACTCGGCTACGTGAGCGGCGCGGAGTCCTTGCCGCATGGGGCGCAAGAGGCATACGTATGGATCACCCAGCGCAAAGACAAAGATGTAGGTGACTATCGGGTGTTGGATGTCGAAGCCGAGTATGAATACGGGCTCACGGCGCGCCTCACCGGGTCCCTTGCTTTAAAGGGCCAGTCCATAGCCGTCACCGGTATTTTGATCGACGGCTATATACCCGGTGACGAACACTATGGCCTGCGCGCGTCCGGTGCGGAGGCCAAGTTCAAATACATGTTTCTCAGTCCGGCCAAAGATCCCATCGGCTTGGCCGGGCGCGTGACGCTCTCCCATTCGTGGTTGGATCCGCATTCCGGTCGCGACAAAGACACTACCAGCGTCGAATTTGACGTGTTATTGCAGAAGTTTTTTCTCGACGATCAACTGGTGGGCCTGGCCAACCTCGGTATCGAGTCCACTTATGCCGACCGCGCGGCTATCGACGATCTCCCCGCCGGCTTCGATTGGCCGACCGATCCGGAAATGGAGATCGAGCTCAAGGGCGGGCTGGGGTTGGCATATCGTTTCGCGCCGCGCTGGTTCATGGGTGTGGAGAGCATTTATGAGACTGAATTCGAGACCGAAGTCGGGCAAGAGCGTTGGTCATGGCACGCCGGACCGAGCCTGCACTACGCCGATAAGGCCTGGTGGACGACCCTCACCTGGATGCCGCAGATTCGCGGCGGCGGTGAGGCCTACGCCGGTCAGACCGACCGCGATCTGCATTTGATCGAGAAGACTAAACAGGAACTGCGTTTCAAACTGGGTTACAACTTTTGAGGTAGGCCATGCGCAAGGAACTCTCTGGATGGTCGGTATTCGCCGTGATCGCACCTGCGCTGGCTGCCGCACCGGCATTCGCCGTGCAGTATCTCACGCTGGAACAGGCGCAGCAGTTGATGTTCCCGGGGGCAAGTCGCTTCGTCTCGCAACCGGTGCGTTTGAATGCCGAGCAGAAGCGTTCGGTGGAACGCTACGCTACCGTTAAAATGCGTACCAGTGAGCAACCGGTGTGGCGCGTGGAGGCAAGTGGCACAACACTGGGTTGGTTCGTGACCGACGAGGTCTTCGGCAAACACGAGTTCATCACTTATGCCGTGGCCTTGGACGCCGGCGGTACGGTGCGCGGTGTCGAAATCCTCGACTACCGTGAGACCCACGGTGGTGAGGTGCGCGACGCGCGTTGGCGTGCGCAGTTCGCCGGCAAGCGTTACGGCGATACGCTGAAGCTCGACGCAGATATCCAAAATATCTCCGGAGCGACGCTGTCGTGCAAACACATTACCGAAGGCGTACGGCGGATCTTGGCTTTACACCAAACGGCGCTGCGATGAGCGCGACGCGCCGCGCTCGCCCGCTGCTGGGCACCCTGGTGGAGATCAGCGTCGATACGGCGCGCCGCCCGCCGGCCACGCAGCGCGCCATCGATCGGGCGTTCGCCGAAATAGAGCGTGTGCATATATTGATGAACTATCACGATCCCGGCTCCGAGATATCACGCATCAATCGCGAAGCGCACGCCCACGCCGTCACGGTGAGCGAAGATACCTGGGGCGTACTGGCGGCGGCACGCCGCATGAGTGCGTTCAGCGCGGGCCTATTCGACGTCACCGTTGCGCCGCTACTGGCCGATGCCGGTTTTGTGTCGCATGACGGCAGCGATACCGATGCCCTACGCGGCGCATGCTGGCGCGACGTGGAGTTGCTGAGCGATCGCCGCGTGTGTCTGCGGCGTCCATTGCGGATCGATCTGAGTGGTATCGCCAAGGGCTATGCCGTCGACCTGGCAGTGGAATCCCTGGAGCGCGACGGCATCCGCGCCGGTCACGTCAACGCTGGTGGTGACCTGCGGTTCTTCGGCGACCTGCCGTCGGCGGTACATATTCGGCACCCCCAACGTCCGACTGCACTGATCCCGATCTTGTCCTGTCATAGCGCGGTCGCCACGTCGGCGGGCTACTATCGGCGCCGGATCTGTGCGGGTCGCGAGGTGTGTGCCGTCGCCCATCCGCAGCGCGGTACCCTGTGCGACGCCACGCGCAGCGTCACGGTCTTTGCCGACGACTGTATGACGGCCGACGCACTGACTAAGGTGATCCACGCCGATCCGGTGCGGGGCAGGCATCTGTTGCGGTGGCGGCGGGCGCGCGCGGTGATTATAGACGCCGACCCGCGCACCGGCGAATGCCGCCTATACGATTCCGCATCACAGCTCGATGTAGCAGCGACGCCTGCGCGCCGCGCAAGCGGCGCATGACCCGAGCCGCATCCGTCTCTCGACCTAAGGCAATACGCCTTGGCCCATGGCATCAGCGTTGGGTCTACACGAGCCTGACGACGTTGTGGCTGTCGGGTATGTTGTGGCTGGGGTTCCATTATTTTATCTCAATCAGCACCACATTCGGTTCTGCACCTCACTCACTGGAGCGCTGGTGGCTACGTCTGCACGGCTTGGCGGTCATAGCCACGTTACCGGTCTTAGGATCGCTGGCCGTCGACCACGCAGCGCGCGCCTGGCGGTTACGCAAGAATCGATGGCTGGGCGCCGTGCTGACAGTATATGTAATCTGGCTGGCTCTCAGTGGTTATGCGCTTTACTACTTTGTAAGCGATACCAACCAAACCTGGTTGTCGCTCTTACATTGGATACCGGGCGCGGGGTTGGTGCCGGTTGTAGCGATGCATGTTCACTATGGTCGGCGGCGTGGTCGTCATGCTGTATCGAGTGCGGGCAGGCTTTAAAATTTCCAAGAATGGGCGCGTCGCATCGAATGGCCGATTGGAAGCGCGGGTCGATGCGATGAAGTGGAAATTGTCTGTAGCCATAGTCGCCAGCTCCTAATAACGTAGTGTGCTTGATCTTCGCTTTGGCTTCCATTTACCCGTCTGATGAGTGTGTGTTGTAAAAATTATTTTATCCCGTCTACAGTGTCCTGCTCCATTACGTATCTCTGGGCGCGGCGCTAGGTATTAATCGCCACTATCTCTAGCAATATTCTGTAGTTTTAATTACCTCTTAAAAATAAATTCCGCGCGAAAAGTAATTATTTTACCCAAGTATTTCGATTCTCGGGCCCTTATGTTTGTTAACGTACAGCCATAAAAATCGATAGATTTTAAGGTGCATCTCAGTGTTTTCGATAAGACCGAGCTAGTTGTCTGTAGCAATAACCAGCAACTTTATACAACTTAATATGAGAGGGATAGCCATGAAAAAACCTATATTAGTCGCTATGTGTTTAATGTTTACCCCGGTGCTTGCGCAAGCGGCGCAAGACTCTGGGTATGACCGATCTACAACAATGGAACGTGCTAACCCAGATAACACGAACATTAATAAACGCGATAGGAATGAGGAGACATTGACACCTCTGGATCAATCCAACACCGAGGCAGATACAAAAATTACTCAGGCTATACGCAAGTCCATTGTGAAGAATGATTTTTCCATGGATGCGAAGAATATCAAAATAATCACCCAGAACGGCGAGGTTACGTTAAGAGGACCAGTAAACAATAAGGGAGAGGCGGAGAAAATTGCCGCTTTAGCGAAATCAGTTCCCGGAATCAAAACATTGAATAATCAACTTGAAGTTAAATAAACCTTACGCTGTTTATTCTTTTAAGGAGATCATCATGTCAAAAGCCGTTATATGTATCGCCAAAACTCAAGTCCAAGCGGAAGGCATAGTTACCCATCTTAAAAACGCGGGTGTGTCGACCACCGATATTTCGGTCCTCCTGCCTGATCGTGGCGGGAGTCGTGATTTTGCCCATGAGCACAATACCAAAGCACCCGAAGGCGCCACGATTGGAGGAAGTGCCGGCGGTGTGGCGGGTGGGATATTTGGGCTACTCGCGGGAATTGGCGCGCTAGCAATTCCAGGAGTGGGTCCCTTTATTGCAGCCGGTCCCATCATGGCGGCATTGAGTGGCGCCGCCGTTGGCGCAGCCCTTGGCGGTATTGCAGGGGCCTTGGTCGGCATGGGCATGCCAGAGTACGAAGCCAAGCAATATGAAACTAAAGTAAAAGGTGGAAATATTCTTATATCCGTCCACACGCGTGACGGTGAGGAGGCGAAGCGCGTCAAAAAAATCATGGAAGATGCACAGGCGGAAGATATTTCTGTGACCAGCGAAGAGGGTGTGAGCAAGTCGGACAAAGCCGGAACGAGTGCGACCAAGCGCAAGTACACGGAAAACGCATGATTTTAACTATAGTAATCGCGGCTTGAGCCGAGAGTTACATTAAGCCAAGTAAGATCCTAATCCTGAGAGATAAACCCCCCGGCTTCGCCGGGGGGGACGTCCCCAAGATATGGCCGTCAAGCAGATATAATCGATACGAAAATTCGTAAGGCAGCGGGAAGTTTCAGATATAACCTCCCAGGCGGGAAATCAATCATAAAGTAGCGAACCGCAACTTTATATCGCAGATTACATACGTCTTTTGCGGAAGGAAAAATGGTGGCCAGGGACGGAATTGAACCGCCGACACGCGGATTTTCAGTCCGCTGCTCTACCGACTGAGCTACCTGGCCGTGGGCAAGACGGCGCATTATAGAGAAGTCGTGGGGCTTTGTAAAAAATCCTGTGTGCCGTGCTTGCGCGCTATAGGTGGCGTCCGCGCAATGCGCCCCGGTTGCCGGGATTTCCAGGCTTGCAATGGTCCCCGGCGAGGGTTAAGTTCGTGTCCCCATCGGTGGCCACGCACATGAAAGTTACCCTGATTAGCCCCTATGAACTCGGACGCCAACCCTTTGGTCTGGCACAGCCCGCCGCCTGGCTACAGCGCGAGGGCTGCGAGGTGCAGTGTCTGGATCTGGCCTTGCAGAAGCTGGAGCCGGCGGCGCTGGTGGACGCCGACCTGGTGGCGATATACGTGGCCATGCACACCGCGACGCGCATCGCTATTCAGGCCTTGCCGCGCCTGCGCGCCTTAGCACCCGGCGCCCACCTGTGTGTTTATGGCCTGTATGCACCCATGAATGCCGATTACTTACGCAGTTTGGGGGTGGGTACGGTGCTGGGCGGTGAGTTCGAGCCGGGGCTGGTTTCCCTGGTACGGCGTCTTAAAGCGGGACACGGGGAGGTCCAGACCGAGCCCCTGGTGAATCGCGCCAAAATCGATTTTATTATCCCCAACCGCACGCTGCTGCCACCCCTTGCACGCTACGCGCACTTAATAAATACCGGGCAAATATCGGGTACGGCCAACCAGGTGGTGGGCTTTGTCGAAGGCAGCCGCGGCTGTAAACACCTGTGCCGTCACTGTCCGGTGGTGCCGGTCTACCAGGGCAAATTCCGCATTGTGCCACTGGACGTAGTCATGGCCGATATCCACCAACAGGTGGCGGCCGGGGCCCAGCACATCTCCTTCGGCGATCCGGATTTTTTCAACGGCCCGACCCACGCCGAGCGTATCGTACATGGCTTGCACGAGGAATTTCCGCACCTTACTTACGATGTCACCATCAAGGTGCAGCACATCATAGATCACGCGGATTTGTTGCCACTGCTCAAGCAAACCGGTTGTTTGTTTATCACCAGTGCCGTGGAGTCGGTGGACGATGCCATATTAAATTACCTGGCCAAGCAGCATACCAGCCGGGATTTCGATCGCGCTGTAGCCCTGCTGGACGCGGTGGGCATCGCATTGGCGCCTACGTTTGTGGCCTTTACGCCCTGGACTACGCTCGCCGGTTATATCGCTCTGTTGCAGCGCCTGCTGGACCTGAAGCGGGTGGAAAGCGTGCCGCCCATACAGCTCGCCATACGTCTGCTGGTGCCAGCCGGTTCTTATCTTTTGGACCTGCCCGGTTTCCGCGACCGCCTCGGGGCATTCGACCAAACGCTACTCGGTTATCCTTGGCAACATGCAGACGCGCGTGTGGATGCATTACAGCAAAAGATCCAACGGCTGGTGGCCGACGCTGAAGCCCAACAGCTTACGCGCCGCGCCACCTTCGTCGCCATCTGGCAGTTGGCGCACGCGGCCATGGACGCGGTGGCGCCGGACCTGTCGCAAAGCGATCTAGGCCAATCGATTCCACACATGTCCGAACCTTGGTACTGCTGCGCCGAACCCACGGATCAGCAGTTGCAAGGCTTTTGATTGTTGCCGCGGCTACACAAGCGAGCACTCTTATATGGATAGCGCGAAGCAAAATACAAGCACGATTCTGCATATCGATATGGACGCTTTTTACGCCTCGGTGGAGGAGCGCGATCATCCAGAGCTACGCGGTCTGCCGCTGGTAGTGGGTGGCAGTCCGGAGGGGCGTGGCGTGGTGGCGGCGGCCAATTACGTCGCTCGAACGTATGGTGTATACAGTGCCATGCCCATGGCCACGGCCAAGCGGCTGTGTCCGGCGCTCGTGGTGGTACGCGGGAACTACTCGCACTATGGCTTTGTGTCGCGGCAGATACTAGAAATTTTTCAACGTTATACGCCGCTGGTAGAACCGCTGTCCCTGGACGAGGCGTTCCTCGACGTCGGCGCCAGCGTTAGACTCTTCGGTCCGGCGGCGGACATCGGCCGGCGCATCCAGCGCGAGATCGCACAGGAATTGCAGCTCAGTGCATCGGTAGGTGTTGCGCCCAGCAAATTCGTCGCCAAGGTGGCGAGCGATATTCGCAAGCCCGCCGGTTTCGTGGTGGTGGAGCCCGATGCGGTGCAGGCCTTTCTAGATCCCTTGCCAGTGAGTCGTCTGTGGGGCGTGGGTAAGGTCGGTGAGCGCGCCTTGGAACGCTTAGGCATTACCACCATCGCCCAGGTACGGCAGGCCGCGCCGCGGCAATTGCAACGGCATTTTGGTCAGTGGGGTGGGCACATCTGGCGGTTGGCCCATGGCATCGATGATCGAATAGTAGTGCCCGAACATGAGGCCAAGTCCATTTCCCACGAGACCACCTTCGAAGTGGATATCCGCGATGCCGAGGTGCTGCACACTTGGCTACGGGATCTCACGGAACAAGTGGCCATGCGCTTGCGCCGCCACGAACTGCGCGGGCAAACCGTGCAGATCAAGATCCGCTTTCCGGATTTCACTACCATCACACGTGCCCAAACCCTGCCGGAGCCGAGCAATGGTACACACGAGTTATGCCGGGTTGCAGCCGATTTGCTACGGCGGAATCTGCCGGCGCGTAACCGCGGCGTGCGGCTATTGGGCATGGGCGTGAGCGGCCTGCACGCGGGACCGCCGCTGCAGCAACGCCTGTTCGAGGAAGAAACGCGTATCCGCCAGCGCCGCATCGACGAAATCGCCGACGATATCAGGCGCCGATTCGGGTCCGAGGTGCTGCGCCGCGGCCTAGCCCCCAAGGACCCGCGCTGATTCGCCACTTATTGCTAAAGACATCTACGCGTGCTTATATACGCGTACTATATATACGTACGAGGGAGCGTAGCGGTGGCGAATCCGGAGGTGTGGCTGGGTGAGGATGGAATCCTGCGTATCGATTACGGAGCTTTCAGCGTCATCACCCTTGCGGTAGTACAAAGCGCCTATGCCCAGCAGCGGAAAATCTCACAGGAAAAGCTGCCAGTGATGATACGGGGTGGCGGGGTAGGTTCGGTGGATTATGTCGCGCAGCGATACGCATCGGGCCCGGAAATGTGCGCCGTTACCGCCGCGCGCGGCGTGCTGGTGAGTACGACGCTGGAAAAACACCTGTGCCAAATGTTTTTTGCCTACCACAAACCGCCTTATCCCATTAAGATGTTCACTACCGAAGCAGATGCGATTTCCTGGCTGAAGACTTACGTAGGTGTGTTGACAACGTAGCTACACATAACTTCCTAGGGACTCCTAACAAAATGACCTTGCGCCCAACAGCCGAACCGTAGGGTGCGCCTTGCGCACCGGAATATTAAGCGGTGCGTAGGACGCACCCTACACCCGTTATAATTATTTGGAAGGCTGCACAAAACCCGAAGGCACGGCCGAGCCCTCGCCGAAAAAGAATTTTTCCATTTCGCCCTCGACGAACTTACGCGCCTTCGGATCCATGGGGTTAACGCGATATTCGTTGATGATCATGGTTTGGTGCTTGAGCCACATTTGCCACGCTTCCTTGGAGACATTTTCGTAAACTCGCCTGCCCAAATCCCCGGGATAGGTCGGATAGTCCAGACCTTCTGCTTCTTTACCCAGCTTTACACATTTCACTACACGGCTCATGCATTGCACCTCAACTGTTCAAGTAGGTTTTTGACCGGCGCGGCCAAGCCGCGCGCATCGGGCAGGCTAAGGTTATACCAGACCGTCCCCGCCGGCTCCATAATTTTTCCGCTTGCCCCCAGCAGGTGTGCGGGTATGGGAGTAATGTGTAAATGAAAATGCGTAAAACTGTGGCGCAGACTGGGCCACGGCGCCTCCGCCGCTACTGCTATACCCAGCGTTTCACGGCACCATGTGCCGGCATCATTATCGGGGGCGCATTCGGGAAATCCCCAGAGCCCACCCCAGATGCCGGCGGGTGGGCGCTGTTGCAGCAGCACGTGTCCGCGCGGGTCGCGTATCATGATCATGCTGGTGTATTTTTGCGGCAAGGCCTTGCGGGGTTTGCGCGTGGGGTAGGCCTCGGCCTGGCCCTGGGTGTGGGCACGGCAGGTGGCGGCGAGCGGGCAGCGCACGCACTGGGGTTTGCTGCGCCGGCACAGGGTCGCGCCCAGGTCCATAATAGCTTGGGTGTAGTCTTGGATGCGGGTGGTGGGGGTATGTTGTTCCGCCCGTCGCCACAGATCTAATTCCACGTCGCGCCTACCGGGCCAGCCGTCCAGGGCATGATAGCGTGTGAGTACGCGCTTCACGTTGCCATCGAGTATAGGGTGGCGCTGGCCATAGGCAAAAGCGAGTATGGCAGAGCCGGTGGACCGGCCTATGCCGGGGAGGGTGCACACCGTGGTGAGGTCCGCGGGGAATTTTCCGCCGTGGTCGCTCACTATGGCTTGCGCCGCCTTATGCAGGTTGCGGCCACGGGCGTAGTAGCCCAGGCCGGTCCAAAGATGCAGGACTTCATCCTGGCTGGCGCGCGCCAGGCTGGCGATGTCCGGAAAACGCTCAAGGAAGCGATAGTAATAAGGAATAACCGTGGCGACTTGGGTCTGCTGCAACATAATCTCCGACACCCAGATGCGATAGGGGTCGCGCACGGTTTGCCACGGGAGATCCTTACGCCCGTGCCGGTCGAACCAGTGAAGTAGGGATGTGGCGATATCCGTGGACATGGTTGTTTACCAAACGACCGGCGTTGACGGCCTAGTCGTCGCGGCCAGTGATTCTAAACGCTGGGCAGCGGTAACGAGCTCGCGTCGTATCGCCTGTTTGATTAAATAAGGCCCTAGCCACGGCGGTACGAAAAAACTCGGTACCAGTTCGGCCCGATAATGGATGCGCGTACCATTATGCTGTTCCTGGATGCGCCAGTGTTCGTGCGCGCGCGCAAAGTCGCTGAGTTCGGGTATGGCGCTGGTGGTGATATCGCCATTGGCGAGGGTCGTTACCTTTTGCACCCGCCGCACGGTTTTGCATAGGAATAACACGCACGCGCGCATATCCAATTTTATACGCCGGCTGCCGTCGGCCAGGACCTCCAGCACCTGGCTGGTGGTGACGATGTTGGATAATCGGTCTAGGTGATCGTAGTCGGTCATAAGTTCGCGCACGCGGCCGGCATCGGCATCCAGGTGCACATCGAATGCAACCGTGTAAACCCCGGCTTTGTGCTGGATAGCCGTTTCGCCCAGGCGGTAGGCCGTGGCCGGGGTGCTAACTAACAGACCGCCCAACACCACACCAGTAACCAGCGGTAGCTTTTGGGCCACCTGCCTCATGGTCTACTTTTTGTGTTTCTTGAATAAGCTCTCTAGGCCTTTCTCTAGGATTTCGTCTTTGGCTTTTTCGATTTGCTTCTGCCCCTGACATTTCAATATTTCCGCAAAGTCGGGCGCATAGCTTAAGTCCTTAAAGGGACCGCTGATCAAGAGCGGGATGTTGGTGCATTTCTTTTCCGTATTCTTGGTCTGAATGATGTTCATGCGGTAATCAAGGGTTTCCCTGGGCAGGTCGGCGCTGCCTTTACCAGTGGCACGCATACCGGGGGTTTCCAGGATAAGGTCATTATTCTGTGCAATGCCATTGGTGATGATGGCCGAGCCCGAAAAAATACTAAATGCGGTCTTCTCGCCTTTTTGTGCCTTTACCCGTACCGGTTTACCCTTTAGCTGGTCATACATGGCGCGCCCTTCTTCTACTTTCTTCATCAGGTCCGCGCCCTGGATAGCGCCGTCCTTAAGGGAAAAGGCCATGGAGCCGGTGAGAGTCTCGGTGATCTGCTTGGCATCCAAGCCGCGCCCGCTGAGTTGGAGGGAGATATCGCCGATGCCGCTGAAGTTATCGAAGGTTTGCATGTCCTTGAGCATGGGGCCGACCTGCACGCCGGTGACTTTTTCGTTGATGGAAAAGGTCAGCTCTTTTCCGCGTGCGTCTATGCCCACATTGCCCTTGTAGTTGCCGCTATAAAGTTTGGCTGCGGACGGGCCGACATTGATGATGCCGTCTTTGGCCTTGATATGGGTGCTGACATCGGTGGACCGAATACCGGTGGCTTTAAGTTTTTTAATTTTTATACCGCCATCGGCGTTGAGCTTGCGTAGGCTGTCCAGGGGAATGGCTGCTGGCGCCGCGGCTGGTGGGGCGTTGACCTTGCCGGCCTTGACGTCTTGCGATTTGGCGGTCGCCGCCGGCGACATATAACGGTCGATATCGATATCGTCGATGTTGATATCGAAACTGTAGGCGGGTTTGGCAAAATCGTTTAGCGCGAAGTCACCATTGATGGTGGTGCTATCCAGCGTCACTTTAATATTCTTGAGCTGCATATTTTTGGATGAGCCGCTAAACGCAGTATGGACCGAGGCCTGGGACAGGGCCTTGGGATCGCTGGTTTCGTATTTGACGCCGAACTCTTGCATCAGGGTGCGTGGATTAAAGCTTGCGATGCCAAGTTGGCCGTGGAACGCCGGCGCCTTCATGATGTTGCTGCCCTTGACATCGGTCAAGCTGAGATTCAGGCCCGCCACCGCCAGGGATAGCTTGGGCATATCGAGGGTTTGTTTATCGACATCCACGGTCAGGCGCGCGTTCACATCCACACGCGTATTGATTTTGGGCGCGGCGGACGTGAGATCGAAACCGAGTTTGAGATCGGCCGGTTTGCCGCTGGCGAGTTGACCGGTCTTGAGGCCCATGTTTTTCACGCTGTACATGGCGCCGGTCATCTGGTCGTTCCACGTCACCTCGGCATCGCGGATGACGATGCCACCTATGGCCAGTCCTCCCAGAGCAGGGCCTGTCCCGGAGGTGGGTTTGTCCGCGGGCTTTTGTGCACCCTGGGCGCCGCCGAGGTCGTCCCAATTGGTGGCGCCGGCGCTATTTTTGGCGAGGCGCAGACGCAGCCCGTCGAGGGTCACCTGCTTGATCACGATTTCCTTGCGCAGTAGCGGCAGCAATTTAACCTGGATACCGGCCTGACCCACCTCGGCGAAGGGTTTTTTGTCGAAGCCGGGGGCGTTGGACAGTTGCATGGGCGGCAGTTCGGCCCCCAGCCACGGGAAGAAGGAGAGTGAGATCTTGCCGTCGATCTTGAGATCGCGGCCGGTATGCTGTTTGACGATTTGGATAATGTTGTCTTTGTATTTGTTGGGGTCCACCACCAACGACAGGATAACCGCGCCTACAATCAACAGAGCGACGATGCTTCCCAGGGTAATAGCCAGTATCTTTAGGGTTTTATTCACATCCGTTCTCCAGGTGATGGTGTGGGCTTATACAGGCGGGGCGCTGGCGGCGAAGATGGAGCGGGTGATGGGAATCGAACCCACGTCTAAAGCTTGGGAAGCTTTTGTTCTACCATTGAACCACACCCGCGTATCCCTGACCTGCGTATTCAAGTAACCGGCTGCATTTTTAGCAGCCTGGCGATACAATAGCATAATTAATTTAACCGATGTTGCCATAGCATATTGTGAGAGCTACCTAAGCGACAGCAGCGGTTACCGCCGCCCTCACCCCATCCCTCTCCCACTATCGCGGGAGAGGGGGAGTAGGAAAGAGGCGCTGGTAAGTTTGGCCGTCACCCCAACCCTCTCCCACCCCGGCGGGAGAGGGAGATCATCCCCTCTCCCCACTTTGGGGAGAGGGCTAGGGTGAGGGGAAAACTGACTATCTTTTAGATAAGCCTCAATAAGGAGGGGAATGTCATGCCGGATGCACCAGACGTCACCATCACCCTCAACGGCCAGGCCCAGACCCTGGCGGCCCCGCTGACGGTGCGCGATTTATTGCAGCATCTAGGCATGGCCGACCGGCGCGTGGCAGTGGAGCTTAATATGGAAATCGTCCCGCGCAGCCGGCATGCGGCGGTGCGGCTACAGGACAACGATAGGGTCGAAGTGGTGGCAGCCATAGGGGGTGGATAATGACGGGTAACATTGCAAAATTAAAGGTGGCGGGCGGCCAAGATAATCTGGTGATCGCGGGTATATCCTACCGTTCGCGCCTGCTGGTGGGCACGGGTAAATATAAGGACTTGGACGAGACCCGCCGCGCCACCGAGGCCAGCGGCGCCGAGATCGTCACCGTGGCCATACGCCGCAGCAACATCGGCCAGAATCCCAACGAACCCAGCCTGCTGGAGATATTGCCGCCGGACAAATACACCCTGCTGCCCAATACCGCCGGCTGCTATACCGTGGACGATGCGGTGCGCACCTGCCGCCTGGCGCGCGAGCTGTTGGATGGCCGCGACCTGGTAAAGCTCGAGGTCTTGGGCGATCCCAAAACGCTTTATCCCAATGTCATCGACACCCTCAAGGCCGCCGAGATACTTATTAAGGAAGGCTTTAAGGTCATGGTCTACACCACCGACGACCCGGTCATCGCCAAGCACCTGGAGGAAATGGGCTGCGTGGCGGTCATGCCCCTGGCCGCCCCCATAGGCTCGGGCCTGGGCATACGCAATCCGCATAACATCCGCCTGATTATCGAGAACGCCAAGGTACCGATACTGGTGGATGCCGGCGTCGGCACCGCGTCGGACGCGGCCATTGCCATGGAGCTAGGCTGCGACGGCGTGCTCATGAACACCGCCATCGCCGCGGCACGCGATCCGGTGCTCATGGCCTCGGCCATGAAGAAGGCCATAGAAGCCGGACGCGAGGCGTATCGCGCCGGCCGTATGCCGCGCAAGGCCTATGCCACGGCGTCTTCGCCCATGGATGGCACATTTTTTTAATGGCACCAGAAACATAGCGACAAAAATAATGCCTGGTTTGTAGGGTGGGCATCGCCCACCCTACGTGGCGACCGCTGGCGTACGCTGGTGGGCGATTCACTGGAAACTGCTCCTGCGTTTCCAGTACTTCCGCCATCCATGGCGGTCGCCCACCCTTGTCTCGTTGCTACTGTGATCCAT
>JANOTM010000177.1:0-1913 GCA_031416355.1 Gammaproteobacteria bacterium | reverse complement strand
GCCAGGGCGAGGCAGGCCGCAAAATGGCCGAGCTCAATGAGATTGAACGACAGATTTTCGGTAAGCACTGAGAATTTTTAGAGGAGTCCTAGAAACACTGTGTGGCTTTCATTGATCGCTAGAGTAGCTTATTCAAAAACTTCCGTATAGTGTGAGTCTCTTCCAATATGGTTTGATCCCGAACGCCGGACGTATTTCCAACATGGTATGAGCCCGAAAGTGGGTGTTTGGGTCGATCATTGCCTCCATGGTGATCGACATGAACGAACAAGGACTGACCACGGTGGCGCAATTACGCGCCTTTTTAAACGGCACCGCGGAGGTGCGATTTGAACCCAGGGGCGAGGATTCCAAACGCTACGCACACATCCAGGGTGTGCTCCAACGTCTGCGTTACCGTCGTCTCCAACGACCCGAGAAGGGGGTGGTGATGCGCTACCTCGAGCGCACCACCGGCTACTCGCGCGCGCAACTGAAGCGTCTGGTACGGCGCGTACGCCGGGGCGAGGTCCTCGCGAAACGCTATGGGAAGCCGGCACAGGGTTTTGTCCGTAAGTTCACGGCGGTAGATGTGGCGCTGCTCGCGGAAACCGATGCCCTGCACGGCACGCTCTCGGGACCGGCCACGAAATGCCTGATGCAACGGGCGCTGTCGCTGTTTGACGATACCCGCTACGAGCGCCTCGCGGAAATCTCGGTTTCGCACCTGTACAATCTACGCCAGACCGCCGGCTACACGGCAAAGCGCGTGCATTGGACCAAGACCAAAGGCCATCACGTCCCCATTGCGGAGCGCCGCGCCCCCGTCCCCGACAACCGTCCCGGTTTTATCCGCATCGACAGCGTCCATCAAGGCGATCAGGACGGCGTGAAGGGTCTCTATCACATCAATGCGGTCGATTGCGTGACGCAGTTTGAGATCGTCGCCACCTGCGAGCGCTTAAGCGAAGCGTATCTGTTGCCGGTGATCGAAACCTTGCTGGCGAGCTTCCCGTTTATGATTTTAGGATTTCACGCCGACAATGGATCGGAGTACATCAACAAAACCGTGGCGCAGTTGCTCGAAAAACTGCGGGTAGAATTCACCAAATCCCGTCCCCGCCACAGCAACGACAACGGGCTGGCGGAAACCAAGAATGGGGCGATCGTGCGCAAACACCTGGGGTACAGCCATATTCCGCAGCGCTTCGCGACCGAGGTGAACGCCTGGTGTCAGGGGTTCTTGAACCCCTATATCAACTTCCACCGCCCGTGTTTCTTTCCCGAGGCGATCACCGATGCGAAGGGCAAAACCCGTAAGCGTTACCGGCTGAAAGACATGATGACGCCGTATGAAAAACTCAAGTCGTTACCCGAGGCCGTGCGCTTCCTCAAGCCCGGGGTTACCTTTGAACAGCTCGATCAAACCGCCACGGCCATCAGTGACAATGAGGCGGCGGAACGGCTTAACGCGGCACGCAAGAAACTCTTCCAATCCATCAACCGTCGATCCCAACATGCCGCCTGACCTCGGGTTCTACCGCTCTTGTCTTTCGTTTAGGCTCATACCTGTATTGGAATTGACTGCCACACTCAAATAATTATGCTGCTAGTGCGGCGATGTGCGTGAGGCCGTTGCAGGCATGGCTTTCGCCGGGCACAATTCCTGATAGGAAATCGCGTGCGCGGTGCTGAAACTCCCAACCCAGCTGCTGGTCTCACCGGGTTTGCTCAGCGAACCCCATAACCGGTAGGTAATCGTCAGCGGGGCGGACACGTGATTCAATAGTACCTGACTACAGGGGATCTCAACCCGTATCGTGGCGCTGCCGCTGCGGCCGGATATCGGAGCGGGTTCCGCCGTGCCGACATACGGCGCCGCGACCGAGGCGGTCAGCCTTCCCGCACCGGATGAGCTACGCTGATAAGCCAAC
>JANOTM010000176.1:0-9234 GCA_031416355.1 Gammaproteobacteria bacterium | reverse complement strand
CGTCCTCAACGATGAACGTGTTGATGCCCTTCACCAATGCGTGCTTCAGGCGCTCGTTCACCGGCAACTCACGCCAGCTCAAATCTTCAACGCGAACCTTGCCACCGCCTTTGACTTTTTCAGCGAGCAACAACATGCGCTCCGTTGCGTCTTCACGGCGGTTTAACACCACGTCTTCGCAATGCTCGCGCAACTCCGGGTCCAGCTCGTCGTAAATGCCGACCTGTCCGGCGTTTACGATGCCCATGGTGAGCCCCGCCTTGATCGCGTGATACAGGAACACCGTGTGCAGCGCCTCGCGCACATGATCATTGCCGCGAAACGAAAACGACATGTTCGAGATGCCGCCGGAGGTCTTGGCGCCCGGCAAATTAAGCTTTATCCAGCGCACCGCTTCGATGAAATCGACGCCGTATTTGTTGTGCTCTTCAAGCCCGGTTGCGAGCGCGAATACGTTCGGGTCGAAGATGATGTCTTCCGGCGGAAAACCTACCGTATCGACCAGCAGTTTGTACGCACGCTCGCAGATTTCAATCTTTCGTTGATAGGTGTCAGCCTGACCTTTTTCGTCAAACGCCATCACCACCGCTGCGGCGCCGTGACGACGCAACAGGCGCGCCTGTTTGATGAAGTTGTCTTCGCCTTCCTTCATTGAAATGGAGTTGACGACGCTCTTGCCCTGTACGCATTTCAGGCCCGCTTCGATCACCTCCCACTTCGATGAATCGATCATCACCGGAACGCGCGAAATGTCAGGCTCGGTGGCGATGATGTTCAAAAATTTCATCATCGCGGCTTTGCTGTCGAGCATCGCCTCGTCCATGTTGACGTCGATGATCTGCGCGCCGCTGGCGACCTGCTGGCGGGCCACTTCCACCGCACCCGCATAGTCGTCGTTGAGGATCAATTTGGCAAAGGCACGTGAACCGGTGACATTGGTGCGTTCACCCACGTTGACAAACACCGAATTCGCACCGACGTTCAACGGCTCCATGCCGGCGAGGCGCAACTGCGGTTCGATCACCGGGCGTTCCCGTGGTTTGATACCCGTCACCGCCTCGGCGATGGCCTTGATGTGGGCCGGGCTGGTGCCGCAGCATCCGCCGACGATATTAAGGAACGCGCTTTGCGCCCATTCCTTGATATGCACCGCCATGGATTCGGGGGTTTCGTCGTAACCGCCGAACTCGTTCGGCAGGCCGGCATTGGGATGCGCGCTGATATGCACATTGGCCACGCGCGCAAGCTCTTCCACATACTGGCGCAGCTGGTCTGCGCCCAGGGCGCAGTTGAGACCTATGCTCAAGGGCCGCGCATGCACCAGGGAATTCCAGAACGCCTCGGTGGTTTGGCCGGAAAGAGTGCGGCCGCTGGCATCGGTAATGGTGCCGGAAATCATAATGGGCACGCGTACGCCGTGGTCCTCGAAATATTGATCAATGGCGAACAGGGCGGCCTTGCAGTTAAGGGTGTCGAATACCGTCTCCACCAACAGCAGGTCGGCGCCGCCGTCCAGCAGGCCGCGGATTGCTTCGGTGTAGGCTTCGACCAGGGTATCGTAGCTGACGTTACGAAACCCGGGATTATTGACATCCGGCGAAATGGACGCAGTGCGATTGGTGGGTCCAAGCACACCCGCCACATAACGCGGCCGGGTGGCTTCTTTTTTCTCAAAGGCGTCGGCCGCGGCACGTGCAAGGCGCGCGCCCTCCCGGTTCAACTCATACACCAAGTCCTCCATGTGGTAATCGGCCATGGCGATGGAAGTGGAGTTGAAGGTGTTGGTTTCTAGTATATCCGCGCCCGCGTCCAGATAGGCCGCGTGGATATCGGAGATGATCTGCGGCTGCGTCAGGGTCAGCAGGTCGTTGTTGCCCTTGAGGTCATGGGCGTAGCCGGCAAAGCGCGCACCGCGATAGTCTTTTTCTTCCAGATTGTAGCGCTGGATCATAGTGCCCATGGCACCGTCCAGAATCAGGATGCGATGTTTGAGCAGCGGTTCGAGCAGGGCCAGGCGCTGGGTGCGGGCTGAGGGCGTATCGGTCACGGTAAAAGAATCTCAATGCTTGATTTGGGCGCAGTGTATCAAATGTCGGGGAAAATAATCCTATCGGCGTATTACAGCGGCGGTTGCCGCGGCTGCGGCCCACGGCCTATACTGGCGGCCTATATTGATGGCGCGGGGGCAGGGTGTCTTTCCAAAATCGTGCAGAAGCAGCGCAACGGCTGGCGCAGGTGCTGGGCCACTACCGCGGCAAGCATCCGCTGGTGCTGGCTATCCCCCGTGGGGCGGTACCCATGGGCCGGGTTATTGCCGACGCCTTGGCAGGGGACTTGGACGTGGTGTTGGTGCGCAAACTCGGCGCCCCTGGTAATGAGGAATTCGCCGTGGGGGCGGTAGACGAAAGCGGCTGGACCTACATCGCCGACCACGCCGCTGCCGCGCGTGCCGACTCGGCCTATCTCGACACCGAAAAAGCCGCCCAAATGGCGGTGCTACGCCGGCGGCGCGCGGAATATACCCCGGTGCACCCGCCTCTGGATCCCGCCGGGCGCCTGGTCATCGTGGTGGACGACGGCCTGGCCACCGGCGCGACCATGCTGGCGGCCCTGCATGCGGTGCGTGCCAAATCTCCCGCCAAGCTGGTGGTGGCGGTTCCGGTTGCACCCGCGGATACCCTGAAGAAAGTCGAGGCGCTGGCGGATGAGGTCGTGTGTTTACTAGTCCCGGCCAACTTCACCGCCGTTGGGCAGTTTTACCGGGAGTTCCCCGCGGTGTCGGATGCACAGGTGATTAGCGAACTGCGCGCGCACCGGAGCTAATTTCGCCTGCAATCGCTCCAAGCTCACTAAGCGTAAGGTGGTCAGCTCGCATGGAGCCGATATTCATAGCGGTCTGGCGAAAAGGGTGTAGCGCCGGAATATGGTCGAGGCGTAACGCGCGCTGATGCTCCGTGACTTGTTGGACTCGTGCATCAAGGCGTGGATCATGCGCCGGTAGCCCAGTTGGTGCACGGCGCGCCGGTTCACTACCCCAAGATGGGTGCCCAGTCCGGCAAATCGCCGGTCCGGCAAAACGGCGAGTGTCTTGATGATCGCCGTCTCGATAGGCATGCCGAGACGTGCATGGAGCACGTCCGGTAGCGTGAAAATGAAACCGATGGGACGATCCTCGTGCATCGCGATTGTCACCAGTTCCGGCCGCATGTACGGATGAACTTGCTCATACTGCGCCACGAATTCAGCCTCTGGCATCGGCTGGTAGAGAAATCCACCCCGGAAACTGGCCGCGACGACGCGGTAGATGGCTTTGAGTTCTTGCGCGAAATGCGCTGGTTCAAAAGAGCGCAACGTAACTCCTGAATCAGCCATCCGGCGGGCTGCCTGACGTGCCTGTGCGTCGTCATCTTCGTCGAGACTATTATCCAGCGACGAATAATAGTTGGCCAGTGGCTTGAATCCGTATTCTATGAATTGCCGCGGCCATTGCGGCGGATTTGTCGGCTCCAGAAAGAACGGCGGCTCGTCGCTGCCCGCGGTGATGAAACGATATCTCCGCCACGTATTGCCGTCCATGGGTCCGACTGCCAAGGCGCACCCTCTTGCCGCCAGTTCTTTGCAGGCGTGGGTCAAGAGCTGACGCCCGGCCTGCGCGCCGTCTGTCGCGTAATGACCGATGAGACCAAGCCGGTTGCCCGCGTGGTGCAACGAAGGTTGCCACCAAAGGGAGCATCGTCCCGCAGTGCGTTCTTTCTCATCGAGCAGGACCCAGTGCGCGTCGGGTGCGTGCCGGATGAGATCACCGGGGTCGAACGCCGGCAGGCCCGCGCGGGCGACCATGCCGCTCAGTGCGGCCGGGTCGCGGATTTCAAGCAGTCGTTTCAACGGGGTCGGTTCGTGCTTGGGCTAAACAATTTCTTCCACAATGAAGGCACAGTAGAAGAACGCCTTGTCTTTTGCGTGCAGGGACCGGCTCAGCTCGTCGAGCGCGTGCAGACGGTCCGCCATCGAATCCGGCCGGTGCCGGTCGGCCAGCGTGTTCCAATAAGCCAGCCGCGCACCGCTGCGGCCGGAGCGGATCAATCGCTCGAGCAGGCGGTGATAATTTTCCTGCGAGATGTATTCGAAAATGTCGCTTAAGTTGAAGGCGTCGAAGGTTTGTTTATCCACCGAGTCGAGGAACCGCTCCAGCGGCTGGCAATGCCATTCGAGCCGCTCTAGATTCGCACGTATGACTTCAAAGTTCTCCGGCCGCAGGGCGAACGGCAGCGCCGTCGTGTGGCGGCCGGTGAGTATCCATTGCAGGTAGGGATTATCCGCCGGATCAAGCGCGGTCAACGCATGGCGCGTGCGGGCCAGGATTCTGCCGGACACGCCGCCTTCGACGTAGCGGAAGAAACTCGGGTCGCGGCCCATGCGTCCCATCACATAGCGAGAAAAGAAAATACGAAAAATCAATTGCCAGCGCCAGGTGTCCAATTGGCGCTTGTAAAATGCCTCGCGTTCCACGCGACTGCCGCCGCGCAGCAGTTGCTCTATCCGTTTACGTGTATGTACCAGCGGCAACATGCGGCGGCGAAACGTTTCGAAGTAGCGCTCTAACTTTCCGGCCGCGCCGATTCCGCGGGCGATAGCCTGCGGCCGTGCATCCCAGAAAGCCCGGGCAGCGGGTGACAGTGCCAGGCGACAGCGGCGATACAGCGCGGCACGCCCGCCGCCAGGCACGGAGCCCATGAGCTCTAGGAGTTCGGCGTGATCCAGTTCACCATAGGCCGCCACCCGCAGTTCCAGGCAGGCCAGTTGCGCTGGATTCATGTCCACCACGATGACGCGCTCCGGTTGCCGCGCCAGGAGCGCGAGTGCATTGTCGCCCGCGGAGGCGATCGACAAGCAGACGTCCCCCGGCTGGATGTCCAGCGCCTCCAGCAGGATATCGGCGTCCTCCCAGCATTGGGCGTAACGGATCAGTGAAAAATCCGCGCGTTCCGCTGCTTCGCTGCGCGACGCGGCCTTGGTCAGAGCTGAATGTTCGGAAATGGCAGATGCACCCATGGCCGTATGGATTAAGGCAGTGGCCTGCTTAGCGCCGCGCGCGACGCATGCCTATGACCCAGCCAATTGCCAGGCCGAGCAGGCCGGCTATGCCTCCCATCCAGTACAAGGCTTGCTTGGCGGCGTTCAGCAGCGGGTTGTCGATGGCGTTCACGGAAACATGGTAGCCTGCCAGCAGCCAGCGTCCGTTTTCCTTGACCAGCATGGCTGTCCATCGACTCGTCAATTCGAATTCCTTGCCGAGTATTTTGTACTGCGCGACCGTCTTGCCGAAGGACAGGCCCGTGTCGTCGCCGTAGAAAATGGCCAGTTCGTCCGGGGTCGGCGGCACCTTGTAACTCTTGAACGCCTCCTTGCCCATGCGATCCATGAATTCCCTCAGGCCCTTGTGGCCGCGGCACACCTCGTTGTTTTGCCAGGTGACGACGACATTGGGATGGATGTAGGTGAGCGCCTTGTCGAAATTTCCCTGTGTAATAGCGCTGAGGACTTCGTTGCGCAAGGCGCGCAATTCGCTGTGCGCCGGATTCTCGAGCGGTACTTCTTGGGCGCGCGCGAAGCTGTTGACCGATAACAGGATCGTGAATAACAGCATGACTGAGATTTTTTTCATATTTTCCTTTCGTGGATAGTGTCCACTTCATGGTTGAAGTTGCATGTGGTGAAACGACCACCATTTCCGCTAGCCTGCATCGAATCATTCAGAATCGACAATTCCTTCGCTCCCCCGCCGATCCCACGAGCGCGCTGCCGGTAATGCGGCTGGCGGCACCGGGTATGCCTGACACGGCGAATTCACGCCCCGCCGTATCGATTGTCCCACTGGGCGCGTTCGCTGGCAATGGCAAGGGGCAACCGTGGGGTGCGTTGCCTCTTTCCCGGCTCCACAAGCTTGCAAAGGGCGCATGGTCTCGGTATTCATTATGCAAGCAGGATGGGAATCCGTCGGTCGCCTTGACGCAGAAAATCGGATGCTGACCGTAATCGAAAGAAAATGGAAACCGGCAGGCCAATATCAATTCTAGTCCGGCGGGTCGGCCGGAGGAGTCATGGTTCGCGGTGAAGTTTGGGTCATGGCCTGACCTCCGGATGCAGTATCATCCTCAAGCCATGGCGCGTGCGCAGCGTGATATTCGGCCAGAGTTCCACCCGGTGCCCAGGCGCCAATTCCAGCCGAAAAGATTGCGCGACCATGGCCGTGATCAACTGCGCCTCCATCATGGCGAACTCGCTGCCGATGCAGTATCGCGGACCCGCCCCAAACGGAATGTACGCGGCCTGGGCATAGTGCGCGAAGCGGCCCGGATTGAATGTCTCCGGCTGGTCCCAAAAGTCGGGATGTCGATGCAACACGTACGGAGCGATGACCACGGCTGAACCCGCCGGCAGGTGATAACCCCCCACCGCGTCATCCGCGATCACCCGGCGTTCGATGATCCATATCGGCGGATACAGGCGCAGCGCCTCCTTGATAACCATCTTCGTGTAATGCAGCCGGGGAAGATCATCGAGTGTCGGCGGGCGATCTCCCAACACACTGCGTACTTCATCCCGCAACTCGCTTGCCACCGCCGGATGTTGCGACACCAGGTAAAAAACCCAGGTCAGTGCGTTGGCCGTGGTTTCGTGTCCGGCAAGTAACAGCGTCAGGGTAGCATTACGTAGCTGTGCATCGGTCAATGACTCGCCTGTCTCCTGGTCCTGGATACGCAACAGCATAGCGAGCATATCCCGGCCTGGACCGCTCGCTTTCTCCGCCCGCCGGTGTTCGTCAATGATCCGGAAAACCACGTCGTCGATGTCCCGGACCGCCTTTTGATAGCGCAGGTTTCGTGGCGTGGGAACCCAGTCCGGCAGGTTGATCAGCCGCTCGAGACGTCCGAATGTGTGCGCAAGGACTATCGGCATGGCCCGCTCCACGGCCTCGGCGTCTGGACCCACGTCGGCGTTGAAGATCGTCTTGCCGACTATCCCATACGTAAGCCGCATCATCTCGGAGGCCACGTCGAGCGCCTGTCCGCTGGCGGCGTGGGCGCGCCAGCGTTCCAGCATCGCGCTCGTTGCCGTGGTCATGTCCTCGGCAAAGCCGCAGATGTTGCGGCGATGAAAGAACGGTTGCGCCTGACGCCGCTGGCGCTGCCAGACTTCGCCATTGCTGGTGAGCAGGCTTACGCCCGTGCCCTTGCGGATGGCCGCCGCGCTGCGCGTGTTTTTGTCGAAGTTGTGGTGGTTCCTAAGGAGCACGTGCGCGACGTGGTCAGGATGGTTGAGCAGATGGACATGCTGGGGCCCGATGCGGAAATGCACCACGTCCCCGAAGTTGCGCGCGGAGTCTACTAATAGGCCCAGCACGTCGCGTCGAAATTCCATCAAATTGCCGAGCAGCCAATGGCCGGGCGGCCCGGGTGCGCGGCGCTGCGCGGTGGTATTCATCTTAGATCGGGTAGTCCCACTCTTCGAAGCTTCTGCGCCACTCGCGTGCGATTTTCGCGCGCAGCGGCGGCGCCAATTCGGCAAACTCATTCTTGCGGTAGCCAGCCAGGGTATCCACGTAGGCCTGTAGCTTAGGTTTGAAGCTCGCGAATCCGGGCAATCCGAGGTGGTCATACAGACGGTTGATCTCCTGCACCGGGGCGCGCTCCAGTTGTTCGAAACATACCTCGTGAAATTGCCCGTCCGGTATCAGTTGCCGTTCCTCGAAAAAGGCGTCGTACAGTGCGGTGTAGCGTAGCAGTATGCCGTCATCGATTCCCGCCAAATCGGGTCGTTGCAGATAGGTGTACCACAGCGCCGTGTCAAAATAATGTTGGAAGGACTGGAACACCGTGTAGGGATTCCTGTGGATATGCACGAAGCGGGCGTCGGGAAACAGGGTTAGCAACAAGCGGATGCGCGCGGTGTGCGCAGGCGATTTGAGCAGCAGCGGCCGATTGTATTTTAGGGTCAGCTTTTTCAGGAACCAGAGCAAGGCATTCTTCCAGGCCTCGACGTCCTCCTTGGGCACATCGCGGAAGGTCAGGTAACGCGAATAATGATCCGCGCGCCGGGGAAAACTGATACCAAGGTAGAGTGAGCGTAAAGTCATCAGGCAGGGTGCGAATTCATCTTCTTGCGGTGTTTGAAAACTCAGCGCCATGTTGTCCATAGGACGCGTCTTCGGGACCAGCCAGGCAAATCGTCGCGCGTTCTTTTCCTCGGTGGTCAGAAACGTCTGCGGATTGATCGCCTGATAGGTGTTTGGATAGGCAAACTGGTCCGTGTCCTGGGCCAGCAGATAATGCAGGAGTGTGGTCCCCGAGCGCCAGTGTCCCAGGATGAAAAGCGGCGGCTTGATGTTGACGCCCGCTATCGCTTGATCGTATGCGCGTCTTTCGTTTTTTCGCAGCGACGAATTCACCAGGCTTGTGAGCGTTATGAAAACGGCCCTATGCCAATAGGCCGGGTCCACGTCGAATCGGTTTTCGCGCAACAGCGACCACCAATCCCCGGCACAAATTCCGCCCAAATAGTTGTGATTGACGCTCCATCGATGTTTTAGTTGATGCGGCACTTGGAGTAATAGATTCTATGTAGCGTCACGTGCGTTAACGTCCAGTACTTGAAGAGCAAGCCCTTAACCCACGAGTTCTCGACTGCGCCATTGAAGCGCTCCTTGCGCATGCCAAATGGATGCGCCCTGCAAAGCAGATTACCATTTGGCCGACGCGGTTTGCAATTTTTGCGACAACTACCGCCCGGAATAAGTAAGCTACAATCCTGTTCGTTAGCGACATTTCGCTGGGCGGCACTTTAAAGCTTGCAGGCATTTTGTTTGACAGTCTATCGGTATGGTATGATGATTCGCGAGTACTTTCGTCATTAAAAGAAAGAGAACGAGCGATCTGGAACAGATGAAGCGGCTAAAATAAACGCCATTTTCCTATCCGTAACAATAGCCTTAATTAGAATGCCCTATAGTAACGCCACAAAGGTGGAATTTACTACTTCATGAAGATGGAAAGTGTCGACAAGCCGGCGCCAAATGTCTTGCAGGAAGCCGGCGGGTGCCATTTTAAACCGCGCCTAAACCAGTTGTTGCACACTTTGCGCCTCGACGTCTCCTACGAGCGCGGTCAGGGCGACCACCTTTACTATCGCGACCACCGAGGCTGCGAGATTGAAGTACTCGATTTGGTGGGCGGC